>CAKPJK010000009.1 GCA_934162615.1 uncultured Clostridia bacterium | reverse complement strand
TTTTATTAAATCACAATTTTTTCTAACGCTTAATAAAGAGTAGCTCTCTCTCTCTCTCTCTCTCTCTCTCTCTCTCTCTCTCTCTACAGTCACAACAGTTTCAAGGTTTGATGTATTTATCTTCTTTTTCATAATTGTCGTTCCTCCTTTTCTTTAGTTTTTTCGTAATTCTAATCTAAAGTATACCATACTGTAGTGTCTGTTTCAATGATTTTTATGGATGTTACATATTTGTAATATCTTTGTAATATTTTTGTCATAATGTCATTTGGACTATTATATTTTTTCAACTATTTTATCTGCAGTTATTCCAAAATATTCCATTAATTCTGTAGCCTTACCAGACTTACCAAAAGTATCATTTATTCCTAATCTTATTAGTTTTGCAGGATACTCTTCTGTTAATACCTCTGCAATTGCAGAACCAAGTCCACCAATAATATTATGGTCTTCTACTGAAATCAATTTTCTTGTTTCCTTTGCACATTTTATAATCATATCTTTATCAATAGGTTTAATTGTATGAATATCCACAACTCTAACATCTATTCCCTTAGATTTCAATATTTCTCGTGCTTTTAATGCCTCACTAACAGTTACACCTGTAGCAAAAATCGTAGCATCAGTACCCTCTCCAATTTGAACAGCTTTACCTATTTCAAATTTTTGATTTTCATCATAAATTACAGGTGTTGCGAGTCTTGATAAACGTAAATATACTGGTCCATTTATTTTACTTATTTCTTTAACAACCCATTTTGTTTGTATATCATCAGAAGTTGATATAACCGTCATATTAGGTAATGTTCTCATTAAAGAAATGTCTTCTATCATTTGATGTGTTGCACCATCTTCACCAACAGTTACTCCTGCATGTGTTGCACATATCTTTACATTTAATTTTGGATAACATACACTATTTCTAATTTGGTCATATGCCCTTCCTGCTGCAAACACAGCAAATGTACTTGCATATGGTATTTTTCCACATGTTGCCATTCCTGCTGCTGTTGATATCATATTCTGCTCAGCAATTCCCATATCAAAAAATCTTTCTGGAAATTCTTTTGCAAAAATGTTAGTTTTTGTTGCTGTTGATAAATCTGCATCAAATACCACAATGTTTTCATTTTCTTTTCCAAGTCCTAGTAATGCCTCCCCATAACTCTGTCTTGTTGCCTTTTTTATACTTTCTTCCATACCTCTACCTCCATTATGTACTTTTTATAAAAGAACAAAAATTATTGACAAGAACCTATAATTCCTGCGTCATTTCCAAGAGCAGCTGGAATAATAATTAGTTCTTTTCTGATATTAAATAAATATTTTTTCTTTTGTATATTACATACTAATTTATCTAAAAGAACATCTGCAAAATACACAAAACTACCACCAATGCACACTGCTTCTGGTTCAAAAATATCAATTAAATTAGAAATTCCTATACTTAAATATTCGATATATTCGTCAACAATATTATTTATGACATAATTATCTTTGTTTTTTCTAAGCATATCTAATAATTCTTGTCCTCTTGTAGTTTCATCAAGTCCAAGCGAATTTCGTAAATTAGTTTTCAAGGCTTTCATAGATGCATATTTTTCAAAGCATCCTTTTTTTCCACAATTACACCTAATTCCATCTTTTTGAATTATCATATGTCCAAACTCACATCCAGACAAATCGCCTGTATCTAATAATTCATTATTAATTAATACTGCTCCGCCTATCCCAGTGCCTAATGATAAAAATAAACTTCTTTTGTATCCTTTTAATGCCCCTATATTATTTTCAGCTATTGCAGCACATTTTGCATCATTTCTAATTTTTATGGGAACATCTATTTCTTTTTTAATATTTTCCACAAGGTTATAGTTTTTTACCCCTAAATTTACCGATTTTATAATTGCTGTACCTTTTATAGTTCCTGGTACAGCAATTCCTATTTCTTTTATTTTATATTTTTCCATCAGTTCTTTAACATTTTTTATTATATAAGTTTCAATAGATGTTTTTATGTCTTTCTTATCTTTTGAAAGTAACCTCTTTTCAGTTTTTTCTACTATATATCCTTTGTCATCAATTACACCTATTGCTATGTGGCTTCCACCTAAATCTATTCCAATTTTCATATTTATACTCCTGCGGCTGAGAACAAGAAACCACCCATATAAACTTCAATACATGGTGCAAGTACAACCAATACGAAGAAAATTAAAACAACACCAACAATCATATAAGTAACTTCTGGTAATACCTTAATAATTTTCTGAATGATATTGTCAATATCAATTTCCATATACTCAACCAATTTATCCATCATTTCTGCAAGATCTGTCTGCATACCAATTTTTAACATTTCTGTTACCATGGCCTTTGGCAAACCTGATTTTTCAAAAGGTTCTATCCAAGATTCACCTATAATTATATTATTTAATGAAGTTTCAATAATTGAAAGCATAACATAATTTTGCACAACGTTTTTACTTACATCCAAAGAATCTTGTATTCTCATTCCATTTTTCAAATTTAATAACATCGCTTTCATTAATCTTGAAAAGTCCAATGCAAATATCAATTGACCAAATATCGGCATTTTATATTTAAAATAGTCAAAGTTATATTTTCCTTTTGGTGTATTAATATAAAATATAACTGCACCAACTATTGCTGCAATTATAACTGTTGGAATATACCAATATTCTACCAGTCCATTTACTACACCCTGGAACCAAAGTGTTATTGCAGGTAATGTATCTGTTGAACCCATTTCTTTATAAACATTTTGAATTGCAGGTATTGCAACTAATGTTCCCACAAATAGCATAACAATTAAAAATACAAATTGTATAAGATTTGGTATTAAAATATTTCTAAGCTTTTTCGTAATTGCTGCTGTTGAGTCCAAATAAGTTACTGCTTGTTCTAAAGAATTTTGAAGTGATCCTGATAATTCTCCAACTTTTATCATGTTTATATAGATATATGGAAATACCTCAGAATAATATTCCATAGTTGTATACATATTTTCACCTGCTTCAACCCCAGCCAATATGTCTTCTAGTATTCCCTTAAAAGTTACATTTTCTGTACTGTCTATTATTGTTCTTAATGCATGTATATTATTAAAATTTGCCTTTTTTAATAGATAAAAGTTTTGTGTAAATATAACTAAATCCCTTTGTGTTACTTTTTCAGTTTTTGACAAATACATATTTATTTTTTCTTTAATAGATACTTCTTTTTTATTTTTTATTCTTGTTGTATTTACATTTGTCATAATACCTTCTAAGTCTTTTATATTCCTCTTTTTAACCTTTTTTCTTTTTGAGCCATAAGAAACCTGCTCTATTGATATCGGCATTAAATCATTATTTTTTAAAATACGTATTAAACCTTGCTTACTACCAGCTTCTACTCTATTTTTTACAACCATTCCAGTACTAGTAGCAGCTTTATATATGTATACAGGCATTTATTTTTCACCTCCAATTTATATTAAATTATTTGTTCTATTCACATCTCGTCTTATTTTCATTTGCATAATTGTTCTGTTAAGAATTTCTATATTCTTTTCTTCAACTTGTGCTTTTGCTTGGTCTAATGTAATTTTATCTTCTACAAAAAGTTTTGCTATTGAATTTATTAAACCAATGCTTCCCTTATCAGAACTTTGTATTGCATCTTCTATTTCAGATACACTTATTTTATCTTTTCTTATAATTCCAGCAACAATATTATCTACAACCATCACTTCTGGAATAAGAACTAAATTACCATCTCTTCCTTTTAAAAGTCTTTGTGATACAACCAATTTTAATAAAGATGACAATAAGTATTTTATACTTGCCTGATCTCTTACTTCATAGAAATTTATCATTCTATCTATTGTTTCTGCACATGATTTTGTGTGAAGTGTTCCAATAACCAAATGTCCAGATTCTGCCATTTCTATTGCTGCCTCCATTGTTACTTTATCCCTAATTTCTCCTATTACCAGTATGTCACAGTCTTCTCTTAATGAGTTTTTAACACCATCACTAAATGTTAAACTGTCTCTTCCTTTTCCAATTTCTTTTTGTACTATTAAAGATTTTTTAGAATGATGTCTATATTCTACCGGATTTTCTAATGTTAATATTTTTTTATTTTGTGTTTCATTTATTTCGTTTATTAATGCATTAAGTGTTGTTGTTTTACCAGAGTTTGTTTTTCCTGTTACAAGTATTAATCCTTGTGGTTGATATGTTTCTCTTCTTATGATATCTGGTAACCCTAATGATTCATAAGGAGGTAATGTACTTTTTATAATTCTTAATGTACATAATGGTATATCATCTGAAAGTGAAATATTTACTCTTAAACGTACGTCTTTATATTCATATGATGTATCTAATTTTCTAGTTGTGTTGAATACTTCGTCTTTATCTATGTTTCCTCTTACCAAATAATCATACATTTGATTCATATCTTCTGGTGTTAAAACATCCATTTCTTCTATTGTTCTTAATTCTCTTGCTATTCTTAATATTGGCTTATTTTCTGCAATCAAATGTATATCTGACGCATCTTTTTCTATTGCTATATCCAAAATTTTGTCCATGTTTATCATAGCAAATTCTCCTCTCTTTTGTTTAATATAATATTAATTGTCTATTTAATTCTTCAAGTGTTGTATCACCATTTAGTATTTTAGATATTCCATCTACAACAAGTGGCTTATATGTTTGTTCTGATGCTTTTTCTCTTACTTCTATTGTTGATGCACCTTTTACAATTAGTTCTTTTATTTCGTCTGTAACATCTAAAGTTTCGAATATTCCTATTCTTCCATAATATCCAATATTATTACATTTTTTACATCCAACTGCTTCATATGTCTTTTTGCCTGTAAAGTCAATTTTAGTGCCATATTTTTCAGCTATTTTTGTCATTATTTCTTTTTCTTCTGTTGTAAAATCTCTTTCCTTTTTACAGTTTGGGCAAATTCTTCTTACAAGTCTTTGTGATACAGTTGTTGCTAGCGTACTTGCTATATCATAGTCAGAAAGTCCCATTTTTCTAAGTCTGTTAATAACTTCTATTGCATCTATTGTATGTATTGTTGATAATACATAATGTCCAGTTTGTCCAGCTTGTATTGCAATTTCTGCAGTTTCTTGATCACGAATCTCTCCAAGTAATATAATATCTGGATCTTGTCTTAAAACAGTTCTTAATGAACCAGAAAATGTTGATTTGTTTCCAATTTCTATTTGGTTTAGGCCATCAATTCTTATTTCAACTGGGTCTTCAATTGTAGTTATATTTACCTCTGGTGAGTTTAAGTAATCAACAATACTATATAATGTTGTTGTTTTACCAGCACCTGTTGGAGCCGCAATTATTACCATACTATTTTTCTTATTAAAGCTCTTTTTAAATTCATTTTCTGTTCCTGGATATCCTAATTCAAAAATATTTCTAATATCTACATCTTTTTTTAGTAATCTTAGAACGAATTTTTCCCCATATACATTTGGCTGTGAAGATACACGAATATTGTAATCATCATATAATAAAATTCTACCATCTTGAGATTCTTGTTTTTCTTGGTGCATATTTGATATTGCCTTTAGTCTTCCTATAACTTGTGTTTGTTTTTCCTTTGGAATCTTTGCTGCTGTAAACAACTCTCCATCTATTCTATATCTTACTCTTATCTCATTTACTAATGGCTCTATATGGATATCACTTGCTCTTTTTTCCATCCCTGTTCTAATTATGTTATCAATTAATTCTATCATACTTGTTGATGGTGAAGCTGTTACATTTGATATATCTGCACCAGTAGACTCATTTTCCATAGATTCAAGAATTCTATCAATATCATTTTCAAATGTTAAATATTTTTCCATAACAAGGCCTTTATTTAATAATAACATTTTTACAGAATCTGTTTTATTATTTATTATTCTATCAGTAAATGCTACTTTTATTTTTCCCGCACTTACTTCAAATGGAATACATTTATTTTTTTTGCATATATCTAAAGATAGATAATCAGTGGGTTTTATTTTTAGGGTACTTGATGTTAAAACAACCCCCTTTTCACCCAATATATCTCCAATATTTTGGATTAATACTTCTGCATCACATACATTTAATATATGTAAAATATCTCCTAATTTTATATTTGGATTATTTCGTTGGTAATCTAAAGCTTTTTCTATATCATTTTCTGTTACAATGCCTCTTTTTACCAATTCAACACCTATTGGCATTCTTCTTTTTATTTCCATAATAACTTCATCCTTTCATAGGTTTTTTCTACTGTAATTTATATATAATTGAATCCTCACCTGTTAAATCAATCGTATCTGTTTTAAAACCAAGAGTAATTTCCTGCATATTATTATCATATGAAAAGTTGCATTCAGTAACATCTTCACATATTTTTATTTTATTTTTATATATTGACTTGTTTTCCCCCATATATGTATATTGATTTCCACTTGAAAAAACAATATAACTTACTTTATTTGCACCTTCTCCTGTTGTTTTACATTGTACAACTTTATTACCTTTTGAATTTATTTCCGTTAAAAATACACTTGAAAATTTTGTATATTGCAATGTATTACTATTCATATCTTTTGTAGATATATTCTTCGAAAAAAATGTTGTTAAAGTTGATATTAAAGTAATTACTATTAACATTCCAATAATATAAATAATCAAAGAATTTAATGTTATTCCTTTATCACTCTTCATATTTACTTTCGTTCCTTCCTTTAAATTATACCAAATATTATTAATTTCAAAAGTAATTATTTTGCAACATATGTTGAAATTGTAACATTTTGATTTTCTTTTCCTAATTTATACGATATATTTGCTGTTATCTGTTTTACCACATTTTTTTGTTTTGTACTATCATTTACAATTAAAACATAATCTTTTATTGTTACTGTTTTATGATATCCTGTAAATTCAGAATTCTTGTAAATATCTTCTTCTTTAACTACCTGTTCCTCTATTATTCCTTTATCATCATAATCTGTTTTATAGCCCTGTGCTTTTATCTTTTCTATTTCCTGTACAGCATATGATGTTGCAATAGATTTTCTTTCCATGCTTTTAGAATTCAAATTTACATTAGCTATTAAATTAGCAATTGTAGATATAAAAATTGTAATTATAATAAGGGAAATTGCAATATCAATTCCTGTTAACCCCTTTTCTTCTTTAATCAACATTTCTTGCTCCTTTAAACAAATCTATAATAAGCTAATACTAATATAAAATAAATTATATTTGTTATTGATAAATAAAATCCTATTCTTATTCTTTTATTATATTGCTCTGTTGTTTTTGTATTTTTATTTTTTCTTATCTTCTTTATCAGTAATGTCAATGCTATTAATAATAATGTTGAAATTACTGCAGATATAGTTACATATTCTCCAGTAAATACTGCCATTATCATTAATATCATAAGTACAGAATATGTATAACTATTTTTTGCATTTTTCTTCAAGTTAATTGTATCAAGTATTAGTAATATTAAGAATAATGATAAATATATAACATATCTATATATACTAGTTTTTTCTATTATGTATAGATATACTATATACATAATTGAAATTACTACACCATACATCAATACTGGCTTATTTATTGTTTTATATTCTTTGTCAATTCCTGCCATTAATATTATAAACGTAAAATATAAAACGAAAAATGAATACTCTATTATTTTTAATGTTTCTATATTGTAAACACTTAGTTTCATTAGATATGCAATTAACACAAAAAACAACCCTGATATTGTTTCTAATATTAAGTACCTTGGTCTTATTTTCTGCTTGCAATATCTACATTTCCCCCCTAAGAAAATATAACTAAATATAGGTATTAGGTCTAAAATATTCAATTTATGTTTGCATTTTGGACAATAAGAATGTGTATGTGTAATATCTTGTCCATTTGGTATTCTATATACAGCTAACGTGTAAAAACTACCAAATGTTATTCCAATCATAAATATTATAATGTAAAAAAATATTTCCATGTTTTTCTTTCCTTTTACTTTATATTTTTGGTATTTATTTTTTATAAAAGGCATATACATATTACTATGCATATGCCTATATAAAATTATTTAAAATTAATGATTTGAGTTTGTTAAATATTCATTAACTTCTGTTTCATAAGTATTTAATCTTGTGTTTTCTAATACTTGTGCATTTTCTTGAGCGTTTTTAGCTTCTTTAGCTTTTCCAAATAAACCTGTTTGTTGTAATGAAGCTATTGATATACCAGCTAAGATTAATAATATAACTATTGTTATTACTAATGCTACTAATGTAATACCGTTTTGTTTTTTCATCTTGTATTCCCCCCTTTTTCTTTTGATATAATATATATATACTATATTTATAAAAATAAATATAATGTTAATAACTAAGTTTTATTTTGTTCCCTTATCTGGAAGATATCCAGCATTTGTGGAACTTGATGTACTACTACTGTTTGTTGAAGTTCCAGAATTTGATGAATTTGTTCCATTTGAATTGTTATCTGTTGCAGTAGAAGTATTTGTGCTATCTGTTGTACTTGAAGTTTCACTTGTTCCAGTAGTTACTGAAGAAAATGGATTCTTCTTTCCAGGTACATATTCTTGTATTTTTTTATAATTGCTTAAGTCTGTTGAATCTATTTGATATGTTACCACAACCTCAGAAGTATCAACGTTTTCATCTGTTTTCAATTCAGTTTTTACATTTTCAGGAGTAATATAAGAAATAGTTTCTGGTATTATTTTATTTGTTGGAATATATTGATAAAGTATTACCCCAAATATTAAAATTATAGCTAATGCAAATAGTAAAAGCAAAATTGTTTCTTTTACAATAATTTTCGCAGTATTACTATTTTTTTTATCTTTACCTTTTGCCATTTTTCTAATCCTTCCCTATATTATTTATTTGTATTTTCAACAGTATTACCTGAAGTTTTGCTATTTACACCTGTTGTATCTGTAGTACCTGTCGTGTTTGAATTTGTTGTTCCAGCTGTACTATTTGAAGTAGTATTGGAATTTGTTTCAGTAGAATCAACTTGTGTAGTACCACTTGCTGCTGATAATGTTGATGAAGAGATACCTTTTATAATTATATTTTTACATACAAAAGTTGCTTCAACTTGATCTCCATTTGTATTTGTTGCTACCATTGAAAATTCTTCTATCTTAAATCCTAATTTAGAATCATCTTCTATTCCTGTAATAAATTCCTCTATTCCTGTATAAGTACCAACAGCAGTAAAGTTTATGTCATATGTATCTTGTTCTCCTGATGAATTTCTTGTAAGCTCTAATTTTAATGTTACACCCTCGCTTTTTGCATGATTTTCTATTCTAACATATATAAAATCTAATGTGTTATATGCTTTATTGGAAGATTGTATTTCTGTTTCTGTACTTACATTTGATAAATCTTCATAATTGGTTTTTTCAGTTTGTAATTTTTTTAATGCCTGATTCAATTCATCTAGTTTTTGTTGATAATCCGTACTAGCCAATTTGGTAGCTTTTTTTACAGAATCACCTAACTCTTCATCTTGTGCTTTCATTTGTGAAATACCTAAAATTTCCAAGTTTCCAAGGTTTACACCTTTTATAATAGTATACCCTGTTATTATTAATATCAAAATCATAACAATTATTATTAATGCTTTTCTCATGGTAAATCACCTTCTATCTTTAAAGTTACTAAATTATTTTGTTTTTGTCCTGATGAAGATACAACATTTGTCAAAATACCATTTGCTTTTATGCTAGCTGTTAAATATCCTAATTGAGCATAACTTGAAGATTGAGCATTTATAACAATGTGTGTTGAAGATTCATTTTTTATAGATGTTACTTGAACCTCTGTAGGCATTATATACATCAATCTATTTAATAAATTTGGTATAGCCTTTTGATTCCTATTTGTTTCATCTACTTGGTTACTTATTTCACTTAATTTATTAATTTTATCTGTATATTCATTTGTTTTTGTTTGAATACTTTGTATATCTCTATTTACTGCTGATATTTGTGCAGTTGTTGCTAAAATAGATTCTTGTGTTTCTTGTTTTTTCTGTTCAATTTGTTTATCTATCATTACTGAATAACTTCCATATACAAGTAGTAACACTATTAGACCTGCTGTTCCCCTCAACATGTTTTTTTCCAACTTATCTAATGGCTTGTCAAAATCCACATTCAATACCTTTGGAGGATTTTTTCTTCCTACTTGTTTCTTTTTACTTCCCACTTCAATATTTAATAATTCTGGTAATTTTTCTATTATGGATATTTTCTTAAAATTAATCCCAGAAATTCCAACTCCTAACCCACTCAATGCTAATGAGATTGCTGAATTAACCTCGATATAGTCTTTTATATTCATATCTGGTGTTATTTTAACAAAACTTGGCTTTAAAATTTCACACCTAACACCTTCTAAGTATTCTTCGAAATATAAATCAACATTATTTATTAATGCACCTGTTCCTGTTATATAAACTTTGTTTATTTTATCAATATTTTCATTAATGATTTTTCTAACATGACCAACTATATCATATAAAGTAGGCATTATATCTTCTAAGTGATTTGCTTCACTGTCTGTTAACTCTCTGCCTTCTGAAGTATATATTGTTGTTTCTTTACATATTCCATATGATTTTTGATATGAGTTTTCTTTTGTATTAATTTTATCTAATATATCTTTGCTTCCTATTTCTAGTTTTTGTACATCATATACATTTTGATCTATTATTGTAGTTATAGTAGTTTCTTCTTCTATATTTACCACTAAACAATTTTCCTTTTCATCAAAATTTGCTATATTAGGAATTGTCATTGCCAGCGGAGAAATATTTTGCAATTTATATCCAGAAAAATTTTGGATTTTTTTATTAAGTTCTATCTTATTTTCACTAATATGTATTACCTTTAATTTATCTTTTTCTTGTGTGTTTGGAGTAATAGCATATCTTGTTTCAAAAACATTTTGATTATAATTTTTATCTGCACAATATGATTCAAACTCAGTTTTTATTGCCTTTGGTAAATCTTTTTTATTTAAAAGCGCAAATACCTGAAAATAGTTGTACATTTCTTCTGATAAGTTTATACTTATTGGTGTTTTATAACTAAATGTCTCTTCAACAATTTGTTTTATAACTTGTTCTAAGTTCTCATAAAATTTTATACCAAAAGCATCAATCTTTATTTGATCATGTTCCTTAGAAACTTTTGCATATTTAATTAAGTTTTCTTCTATATACAATCCTAAACAAGTTGACATCTTTACTCCTTTTCTTTTTTACTTTTCATCACATTTTTCTTCAAATTTTGATATACATTTCTCTTTTATTTTACCTTTTTTAGAGCAAAAGTCAATAGGTTTATATAATTTATAATATAAATGTAATGCTTCTGTAATATTATTGTAATATTATTTTTTTCTATAAATTTTACACATAAAAAATCCATCTCTTTCCGCTTCCGGAAGTATAGTAATTTCAGTGTTTTCCATTTTTTCAAAATCATTATTGCTTTTTAAAAAGTCATTTACCACATCTTCATTTTCCTCTTTTAATATACTACACGTAGAATACACTAAACTACCACCATTTTTTAAATATTTAGCACAATTTTCCAATACTTGTTTTTGAATTTCTGTTATATTTTTAATATCTTCTGGTTTCCTTTGCCATTTGATATCTGGTTTTCTTTTTATTACTCCCAATCCAAGACATGGAACATCTAACAAAATCTTATCATATTTTTTTTCTAAATTCTTATCATATATTGTTGCATCCTTTACATTTGTTTCTATAATTTTTATTTCAAGTCTTTGCGCATTTTTTTCTACTAATTTTGTTCTATGTTCATGTATATCCCAAGCTTCAACTTTTCCTTGATTGTGCATCAATTCAGCAATATATGTTGTCTTTCCTCCTGGTGCTGAACATGCATCCAATACCACTTCATTTTGTTTTGGATCTAATAAAATTGCAGTTTGTCCTGCTGAAATGTCTTGAATAGTAAAAAGACCATCTCTAAATTCTTGTAAATTTTCAATGCTTTTTATTTTTTCTAATATAATAAAATCTTCATATTTAGTTTCAAAACATTTTATATTTTTTTGTTCTAGTTTTTTTATTAAATTTTCTTTTTTAATTTTTAATTTGTTAACTCTTATTGTTATTTTTGGTTTCAAATTAGAATTAGCACATATCTCTTCAACTTTTTTTATACCATAATTTTTAGTCAACTGTCTTATTATCCATTCTGGCATTGATGTTGTTTTTGAAATTCTCTCTATATCATCTTTAATTCCAAAAAAATCATCATAGTCCTTCTTTTCAATTTTTCTTAAAATAGCATTTGTAAAGTTTGAACTGGATGCATGTCCATATCTTTTTGATAGATTTACACTTTCATTTACCGCGGCAGATTTTGGTATTTTATCTAAAAAGATTATCTGATATACTCCCATTCTCAGTATGTTTATTATCCATGGTGATATTTTCTTTAATCTTATTTTTGAATATTTTTTTATTATTTCATCTAATGTTAATTTCCATGTTGTTACCCCATATACAATTTCTGAAATCAAGCCAATATCTTTTTCATTTAAATATTTTCTGTTTTTTTGTATTTCCTCATTTAGTGCAATATTTGAATAAGCATTTTCTTTATCTATCTTATATAAAATTTTTAGTGCCAATTCTCTTGTTTTATCTATCATTTTCTTTTCTCCAATCTCTTTTTAATTCTACATTTTTGATTATATATCATTTTTTCTATTGTGGCAAGTACACTTTCAATGTATTTTTCGTGGTGTCAAAAGTTCATCAAATAAAAATGTATAAAATTACAAAAAAGCGGAAAATATATTAACAAAAGATTTTTAGGAGGTTCATAATGGACAATAATAAAACTAATCCGATAGAAACAAAACAAAAATATCAAAAATATGTAGATAAAAAATCTCCAAATTCACCTATATGGAAAAACTGTTTCAATGCATTCTGGGTTGGAGGTCTTATCTGTACAATTGGACAAATAATTATGAATATTTGTAAAGAAAGAAGTCTTGACCAAACTATATCTGGCACTATTGTTTCAATCATATTAATTGGTATTTCCGCATTTTTAACTGGTCTAAACATTTTTAATAAAATAGGAAAATTTGCTGGTGCAGGTTCATTAATTCCTATTACAGGTTTTGCAAATTCAATAGTTTCACCAGCAATGGAATACAAATCTGAAGGATATGTTATGGGAGTTGGTGGGAAAATGTTTACTGTTGCAGGCCCTGTACTTGTATTCGGTATTTCTGCATCAATAATTGTGGGCATTGTTTATTTGATTTTTAATACTCAAAGCATGACACTTGTTTAATTTTAATTTGAATATTTATATCTTAAAGGAGATGATTTTTTGGAAAAATTAGGAAAACAAACAATTAAATTTAACACACCTCCAACCATTGTAGAATGTGCTTCAATAGTTGGTCCTAAAGAATCCCAAGGTCCATTAGCAAAATTTTTTGACCAAACTCTAGATGATGAATTTTGGGGTGAAAAATCTTGGGAAAAAGCTGAAAGTAAAATAATAAAAGAAACTGTTAATACAGTTATTAGTAAATCTGGTATCCCATCTGAAAAAATTGACTGCTGTTTTGCTGGCGATTTACTTAATCAATGTATATCTTCAAGTTTTGGACTTCGTGAACTTAATATTCCTTTTTTTGGTGTATTTGGTGCCTGCTCAACATTTGTAGAATCAATGTCATTATCAGCTATAGCTGTAGAAAGTTTTGCTCAAAATGTATTATGTGCTACTTCTAGCCATTTTTGTAGTGCAGAAAAGCAATTTCGTTTTCCTCTAGAGCTAGGAAATCAACGTCCGCCTACTGCACAATGGACAGTTACTGGCAGTGGTGCAGCTATAATTTCCAAAAATGGAAATGGTCCATTTATCACACATATAACTCCTGGGAAAATAGTTGATATGGGTATAAAAGACGCTAACAATATGGGTGCAGCAATGGCTCCAGCTTTTGCTGATACATTAATTACACATCTTAAAGATACAGGTAGAAGTCCTAGTTATTACGATGCAATTATTAGTGGAGATTTAGGTCACATCGGTAAAGAAATATCTATTGATATCACACAATCACAGGGCTATAATATCAAATCTAATTATAATGATTGTGGTGTTTTAATTTTTGATAAAAATTCACAAGATACACATTCTGGTGGAAGTGGATGTGCTTGCTGTGGTACAGTTTTTTCTGGTTATTTATTTAAACAACTTAAAAGTAAAAAAATAAAGAAATTATTATTAATTGCCACTGGTGCATTAATGAATTCTACAAGTTCGCAACAAGGAGAATCTATACCTGGTATTGCACATGCTATTAGTATAGAATTGTAAATGTGTTCTCATTTTTATCTCTTTTTTCCTTTGGGAAAGTTCAAAAAGATATTTAATTATATTAAGGAGTGAATGTATATATGGATATAAATTGGATGAATGTATTTAATTGGATATCACTTTTAAAATGTTTTGTTGTAGGTGGACTTATTTGTGTTATTGGTCAAATTCTAATTGATAAAACCAAATTAACGCCAGCAAGAATTCTAGTTGCATTTGTAACAACTGGTGCAATTTTAGGAGGTTTCGGCATTTATAAATATCTAGTTGATTTTGCAGGAGCTGGAGCTACTGTTCCACTTACAGGCTTTGGTTATAATTTAGCCAAGGGAGCCATAGAAGGTGTTAAACAATATGGATTTGTCGGAGCTTTTACAGGTGGAGTAGCTGCTTCCGCAGGTGGTATAGCCGCCGCTGTATTTTTTGGGTATTTAGCTTCATTAATTTCTAAGCCAAAAATGAAAAAGCAATAAAAATTACAATAAAAAAAACGTTTCCTTATTTTTAAGGTTAAACGTTTCTTTTTTATATAATTAAACTATGCTTTTTTTGCTATTTCTGCTATTTCAGCAAATGCTTTTGGATCACTAACTGCTATTTCAGCTAACATTTTTCTGTTAATTGTTACATTAGCTTTTTTAAGACCAGCAATCATTTTGCTGTATGTTGTTCCATTCATTCTTGCAGCAGCATTAATTCTTGTTATCCATAATTTTCTAAAATCACTTTTTTTATCTTTTCTTCCTACATAAGCATAAGATAAAGATTTCATAACTGCTTGGTTTGCATTTCTGAATCTATAATGTTTTGCTCCAAAATATCCTTTTGCTTGTTTTAATATTTTTTTATGTCTTGCTCTAGTTGTTCTAGCTGTTTTTACTCTTGCCATTTTAATTTCCTCACTTTCTTTTCGTCTATAAAATGATTTTTAATCAAATTTTAAAATTAGATATTATCCACCATATGGTAATAATTTTTTGATTGTATTTTCACAAGTTTTGCTTGCATAAGCATTTTGAACTTTTCCAGATTTCTTTTGTCTTTTTGTTTTATTTGCTAACAAATGTCTTCTGTTAGATTTTGTTCTTTTAATTTTTCCTGTAGCTGTTAATGAATATCTTTTTTTTGCAGCTTTGTTTGTTTTTAATTTTGCCATGAGATTTACCTTCCTTTCATTTCGCTTTATTAAACGATTATTACCAGTTTTCTGGTATTATTTTTTATATTAAAGCATATTTCTACACTTTTTTAGCTAAAATTGTAAACATGTTTCTACCTTCTAATTTAGGTTGTTTTTCTACAGTAGCAACATCTTCTAGTTTTTCTATGAAGTTTCTTAAAACAAGTTCTCCTGCTTTTGAATTATTAACTTCTCTTCCTCTAAATCTTACTGTTATTTTAACTTTATTTCCATCTGTTAAAAATTTTCTAGCATTTTTTGCTTTAAACTCAAAATCATGTTCCTCTATATTAGGAGTAACTCTTAACTCTTTTAGTTCTAAGTTCTTTTGCTTTTTCTTAGCTTCTTTTTCTTTTTTTGCTTGTTCAAATTTATATTTTCCATAGTTCATTATTTTACAAACTACAGGTTTTGAGTTTGGTGCAACTAATACTAGGTCTAAGTTTTGTTCACCAGCCTTTTCTAAAGCTTCTCTTGTTGAAACAATTCCTAATTTTTCACCATTTGCTCCTATTAATTGAACTTCTTTTTCTCTTATTTGACCATTAATTGGTAATTCTTGTTTTATGTTAAAACACCTCCATAAAAAAAATTGACTTCTGTTACAAGTCAATTAACGCAAAATAAATCTGAGATTTTTCTCACAAATTCAAATTATTTCTAACCTTTTGCATCTATACTAAGGTGAGAAGTTTTTGCTTCTTCTTGTAACTGTCAATTATTATATCACTATTAACAAACGTTTGTCAATAGTTTTTTCATTTTTTTCCATCATTTTTTTTGGTGCTTACAACGAGAATCGAACTCGTGGCCTCAGCCTTACCAAGACTGCGCTCTGCCAACTGAGCTATGCAAGCATTTTAAAATAAATCTAAATGTATTTTATAATTTCAAAATGTCCATAAAGGACATTTTGAAATTATAACTAAAATAAATTCTTTATTGCTTTTTTTCTAATTCTCTGTATTGCATTATCCACTGATTTTATAGGAGTATCTAATCTTTTAGCAATAACTTCATAACTATCTCCTTGCATGTATCTTTCCAAAACTTGTCCTTCAAATTTACTCAATGATTTCTGTACCGCATTTTGAATTTCATTAAATGACTCCTGTTTCATTATTGTTTCCAACGGATCTTCTATAGTATCAACCTCAAAAGTTTCTATTAATTCAGTTCCATCTTCATTATCTTCATACGCAGATGTATTTAACGATAAATATGAATTAAGAGGCATATGTTTTTGTCTATTTGAACTTTTTATAGCTGTTATTAATTGTCTTTCTATACATAAATTTGCAAATGTTTTAAATGAATTTTGCTTGCAAACATCAAATCCTTTAATTGCTTTATATAAGCCTATCATACCTTCTTGAATAATATCTTCTTTTTCTGCTCCAATTATAAAGTATTTTCCAACTTTAGCATTAACTATATCTTTATACTTATCTAGTAAAAAGGATAAAGCTTGTTCATCACCATCTTTTATTTGAGATATTATTTGTTCATCTGTTAAATTTGCATATTTTTCTGTTGTATAATATATATTACTATTTTGCATATGTCTAAAATACCTCCAAATGTATGCTTTTTGTCATTATATATTTACAATTCATTAAAAGTCAAGAGTTTCTTTTAAAAAAGTCCAAAAATCATTAGTTTCCATGCCCTTTTCCCAAGATGCAACTCCAGCTAAATTATTATTTTTTATCAATTGTATTTTTTCAGTTAATGACTTTTCATCTTCTATCCATATTTTCTTTGTATATTCTCCATCTTTATATTCCACATAATATTGTTTTAAATTGTCATCCCATTGTTTTTCAGCATCACTCGGAATTATGCTATTAATATTTTTCATAGATACAGTAGCCTGTTTTACTACTTTTCCTGAACTATCTTCTGTCCATAATCGTGTATATAATGGAATTGCTAAAATAATTTTATCACTTTCTATTTCTTCTGTTTTCAAGAATTTATTAAGGCTTACATTGACCCAATCAAATCCTGCTGTTGTTCCCGATTTATTGCTTGACGTTCCATATTGGTCATATGCCATAAATACTATATAATCTGCAACATCACCAATTACATTTCTATCAAAGCATAATGACCATGTTTCTGAGCCATCTGGTGCTGTAACATCAACAGATACTACCACTCCCATATCTTTTAATCTAGGAGTTAATTCTATAATAAATCTTGAATACATATCTTTGTCTTCTTGCTTCATATTTTCAAAGTCTACATTTATTCCATCTAATTTATATTTTACACAATAATTTACTATTTGATTTATTAAGTTTTGTCTTTTATTATAATCATTCATTATGCTTGATGTAACGTTCATCATTCCATTTCCAGCATTTTGAACCATTGGCCACACCTTGTAACCATTTAAGTGTGCCCATTCTATATATGCTTGTCCTTGTTGACCTACGTTTTCTGTTAATTCTCCATTTGTATTTAAATGGAAGAATGCTGGTGATACAACATTCACTCCATCCATTGTTACTCCTGTTCTATCAGGTGCTGTTGCCACTTCTGAATAATAGTCCCATACCAAATTTACTTTTCCCGTAATTTGTTTATTTTCTTGAATTTCTTCTCTTGTAACAACAGTATTTGCTATTTTGTTTGATTTTACAAATCCCACTTTTCCGTTTTCTGTCCTAATTTTAGTATATCCTTTGTCTTCAGAAACTACAATAACATAGCTTCCTTTTTTAACTCTGTCAATTGTTTTAGCGATAAATTTAGTTGATGATTTAACAGCCACATCTTTTGTTATTATTGCCTTTTTCTGTTCTTTTGATGTTGAGTCAATAGTCAATACTTTAGAATTTTCAATATATTTTATTTCTATTCCATATACATCCTCTAGCTCTGTTATTGGAACATAAATTGTTTCATCCCTTTTTTCTGCATGTGCATATGTATTTTTTGTTGAACCATTTATATTGATTTTATTTTTTGAAAGACTTATTGACGCAATTTTATTGTTATAAGTTGTTACAATATTATTATTTTCAGTATCTTCATATATATATTTATCAAAGAAGTTTCCCAAATCTTGCTTTGATAAATATATATTATCATCTTCTATTATAATGTCTTTTTTTAAGTTTGATGTAACATTTTTATTGTTTATTACAAGATTGACATTTTTATTTTTATCTAAAATCACATGATTATTTATATTATACAATATAATTCCAATTACTATTATTGCTACAATAATGATTAGTAACTTTATTAATTTATTTTTATTTAACTTCCTTTTTGGCATTTTTTGCTTCATTATGCTAATTCCTCCCTTGTATATCGGTCTTACATTCAGTACCACTCTAAAGAAATTTTGTGCAATTCATGTCTATATATTAGGAAAGTTTCATAACTTTCCTAATATATATTTAATCTGTAATCCATTTTACTAAATTTAAATTTTCTGAATCTAGCAACATTTCATGTTTTGGCATAACTCTAAATGTGTAACCATAGTTACCGCCTGTTTTTAGTTCTATTTTTGTTGTATACTCATATATTTTATTTTCTTTATCTTCTGAAGTTAATTTCATTGGAATAATACTTACATTTTCAACAATTCCATTATCTAAAATTTTTCCATAATAGCATTGAGCTGTGATATTATTTACATCAATATTTGGAAGTTGTACTTCACATTTAACATCAATGTTATTTCCAGCATCCATTGTAATATTATTCAAATTATTTTTTTGTGTAATTTTTATATCTTTCCAATTTATATATAAATTCTTTTTCCACAAATTAAATTCTGCAACATTATCAACATTTTCGTAGTATTTTTTTGTTAAATTGCATAATGGCATATATAAATTATTTGTATAATCCACAAGCATTCTTGATGTACTATATTTTCCACCTGTTGATGTAATAGAATTTTTCATAATATTCATCCATTTTCCTGAAATTCCACTTTCATCTTTCTCATAATATGTTGGTATTATTTTTTCTTCTAACGTACGATACATACTTTGGCTATCTGCAATATCTTGTTCTTCATATGATGTAAATTCTGCATTTGTTCCAATTGTCCATCCATTTTCTTGATTGTAGCCTTCTGCCCACCAACCATCTAAAACACTAAAATTGATTACACCATTAACAGATGCTTTTTGTCCACTTGTTCCAGATGCTTCCATTGGTCTTCTTGGATTATTTAGCCAAACATCAACACCACTTACTAAATATCTTGACATTGCAATATTGTAATTTTCTAATAAGAATATTTTTCCTTTGAATTGTGGCATCATTGATATTTCATGTATTCTTTTAATTAAGTCTTGTCCTTCTTTATCTGCCGGATGCGCTTTTCCTGCAAATATTAATTGAACTGGTCTATCCACATTATTTAGAATTTGTGTTATTCTTTCTAAATCTTTAAATATCAAAGTAGCTCTTTTATATGTAGCAAATCTTCTTGCAAATCCTATTGTTAATGCATTTGGGTTAAGTTTCGATGTTATATCATTTATTTCTTCATAGCTATATCCTGCTCTTCTCAATCTATTTGTTGTATTTTCTTTTACAATATCTAATAATTTTTGTTTTCTTTGTTGATGGATTCCCCATAATTCTTTATTAGGTATATTATTTATATTTTCCCATACTTCATCTTTATAGATATTGTCTTGCCAATATGGAATTAAATATTTATTATATAATTCTTTTAATGATGGCGCTAACCATGAGCATGTGTGAATACCATTTGTTACATATGTTATTGGTGATTCATTTGCAGCTATTTCTGGCCATACCTCACCAAATAATTCCCTTGAAACAGCTCCGTGTAATTTGCTTACTCCATTTTTCTTTCCAGCAACTTTTAAAGCTAATATTCCCATATTAAATCCAGGTTCTAATTCTGTACATGGTTTCATTCCTAGTTTTAAGAATTCTTCTCTATCCAAGTTTAATCTAGGCCAAAATTCTTTAAAATATTTTTCAACTAATCCTATTGGGAATATATCATTTCCAGCTGGAACTGGTGTATGCGTTGTAAATACTGTTTTTGAACTTGCTATATCTTTTGCGACTTCAAATGATACTTTCTTTTCTTTTATTATATTTTTGATTAATTCTAATATTAAAAATGCTGAGTGACCTTCATTCATATGATATACTGTTGGATTTAATCCTAAAGCTCTTGTCAATAAGTTTGTTCCACCCATTCCAAGAATTATCTCTTGTTTTATTCTCATCTCTTGATCTCCACCATATAAACGTAATGTTGTTTCTCTATCTCCAGGCTTGTTTTCGTCTATATCAGAATCTAATAAATATAATTTAATTCTTCCAACATTTATTTGCCATACTTTTAAATAAATTTTTCTTTTTTCAAATTTTACATATATTTTTAATTCTTCACCATTTTGGTTTTTTACTGGATTTATTGGTAAATTACTTAATTCTATATTATTATATTCTGTTTCTTGTTCTCCATCTCCACTTATTTTTTGGTGAAAATATCCATTTTTATATAATAATCCCACTGCCACTAGCGGAATTCCTAAATCACTTGCTGATTTTAAGTGGTCTCCTGATAATATTCCAAGTCCACCTGAATATATTGGTATTGTTTGGTCTAATCCATATTCTGCAGAAAAATATGCAATTAAATCTTTTTTATTTTCTGGATATTTATTTGAAAACCATGTATTTTTACTTGTTATATAATCATCAAATTCCTTTGCAATTTTATCATATTCTTTTAAAAATTCTGTATTTGTTGCAACTGCCTCTAGTCTTTCTTGTGATACCTGTTTTAAAAATTTTACTGGATTTTTTTCACATGTTTCCCATAAGTCTCTGTCTATTTTTTTGAATAGCCTTAAAAATTCTGTGTTCCATGACCACCATAAATTATTTGATATTTCTGATAATTTTCCTATTCTTTTTGGTAATTGTGGATTTACCGTTATTTTGTTAAATACGTACATTTTTTTCCTCCTTAGTATTTTATATTTTTTCTTTTTGTACTTTTAAACTTTTTTAATCTATTGTATTTTCCTCATCTTTTTCATTATGATCAATATTTATATTAGGTATACTATTTACTATATTTCTTTTTGGCTTTGCCATTTTCATTTGAACTTTATAAGCATCTAGTGCTCTTTTTCTTACTTTTTCTGTTGATTTTTTATCTAATTTTTCTTTTTCTTTTTCTAATATATCTTTAAAACCATTATTTTTCTTTTTGGGTGCCTTATATTCATTTTGTTTTTGTTTACTTTGCATTTTATTAATCATATTTATTTTTGAAATTTTTTCCATCTCTAATCTTCCCTCCTTATATTACAAATTTGGTCTGTTTTTTTCTTTATCTATTATAATAATAAATTTAAAAAAGTACAAGTGTTTTTTGATTAAAATTTTATAATATATTTTCTATGTTTCGACAGTCTTTTTATAATTTGTGTTTTAAAATACTTTTATAACATTAAGTTACTGTATTTTTGAAAGGAGGACAACGCTTATGACAAAAGATGAGCTTTTAAAAACTGAGTTTTCATCTGCTTACGAAGCTATGATTGCTTTGAGTAATTTCTTAAATTCAATTGATGCTTCTACAGGTGATAGTAAAGCTAATTATCAAAATTTGAGAGCTATTGGCAACCGGATTTACGAATAGTTCTCCTTGGAGTTTTAATTATTATTAGAATCACAAAAATCCCCTAGATAAACTAGGAGATTTTTATATTTTATTTTGATACTAAGACAGAACGAAAGCCAGAATAATAATTACTATTACCTCCATTTTGTCCAAATGAAAATAAACCAGCTGAAGAAGAATTCCACCAATATCCTCCACGCATAAAAAACTGACAAATTTGTGCAGCAAAATTAGATTCATCTCCTGTTTTTCCCCATTTCCATGAAGTATTTCCAATTCCTTCCGATGATGTTTCAGATATTGCATCGCCATATATTTTATTATTGGCCAAATAATTATTCTTTTTAATAAAATACAATAAAAAAACACAATCAACTATGTTACTAAATAGTTTATTTGTGCTTTTAATTAATTAATCACTAATTTAATTCTAATTCTCTCCACCATTAATTTTAAACAACTTAAATATCTCAACAATAGCAATTGGAGCAAGAACTAAACATACTAATTCAATAATATTTTCAGTTGGCAAAACCGGAATACTAAATATTTCTCTTAAACCAGGAATTAATAAAATAACAAATACAAGCAATGCAGACACAACAACTGCTCCTATTAATTTCATATTATTAAATATTCCTGTCTTAAATATTGATTTTCTATTATTCCTTACATTAAATACATGTGTTAATTCTGAAAGTGCCAAAGTTACAAATGCCATAGTTTGCCCAACTTCTATTTTTGATTGGTCAAGTGTTAAACCATTTATAGGTGTTTTTGTTGTTCCAAGACCTATCATAAATGCAGCAAGTGTAAGTCCACCTATCATCATACCTTGGTATATAACTCTCCATGTCATTCCTTTTGTGAATACGCCTTTACCTGGTTTTACTGGTTTTCTCTCCATTATATCTCTATTTGCTGGGTCAAACGCTAAAGCTAATGCAGGTAATGAGTCTGTTACTAAATTTATCCATAAGATATGAATTGGTAGTAATATTTCCAAACTATTGATGTCTGTTATTCCAAACCATTTGCTAAATAATGGTGTTAATAATGTTGCAAAAAATAGTACTATTATTTCTCCAACATTGCTTGAAAGCAAGAATTGAATTACTTTTAAAATGTTGTCATATATTCTTCTTCCTTCTTCTACAGCTGATACAACTGTTGCAAAGTTATCATCTGTTAAAATTACATCTGCCGCTTCTTTTGCAACATCAGTTCCAACAATTCCCATTGCACAACCAATATCTGCTTTTTTAAGTGCAGGACTATCATTAACTCCATCACCTGTCATTGCAACAACTTCGCCATTTTTTTGCCATGCATTTACAATTCTAACTTTGTGTTCTGGAGAAACCCTAGCATAAACTGAATATTTTCTAACATTTTGTATTAATTCTTCATCTGACATTTGTTCAAGTTCGCTACCAGTTATCGCTTCATCATCATTCTCAAGAATTCCTAATTTTTTAGCAATTGCTGTTGCTGTAATTTTGTGGTCACCTGTAATCATTACAACTTTTATTCCTGCTGTTTTACATTTTTCAACTGCAACTTTTGCCTCTTCTCTTGGTGGGTCTATCATACCAACCATTCCTATAAATATCAAGTCATTTTCTATTGTTGCCATTTCTTCTTTTGATGGAATATGATCAATTTCTTTATATGCACATCCCAACACCCTTAAAGCATCTTTTGCCATCTCTTCATTTTTTTCTCTAATTTTGTTTACATATTCACCAATATTTTGATGTGTTTCATTATTGATTTCATATGCTGAACATCTTTTTAATAATTCATCTATTCCACCTTTTGTAAACACTATATATTTTCCATTTAATTCATTTACAGTCGTCATTAATTTTCTGTCTGAGTCAAATGGTATTTCTTGAACTCTGGGTGCTCTGTCATATAAACTTGGGTCAAAACTTAATTTAAAGGCCATATCAACTAATGCTGTTTCAGTTGGATCACCTGTTAAAGTTCCGTCTTGTGATATTTTTGTATCATTACATAGCATATTCGCATATACTAGTTTTTTCAATTCCTCGTCAATTTCATCTTCTTGTATATTGTCCATATCTCTGATGGCTTCGTTCCAATAAATTTTTTCTACTGTCATTTTGTTTTGAGTTAATGTTCCTGTTTTATCTGAACATATAACTGTACTGCTTCCAAGTGTTTCAACAGCTGGAAGTCTTTTAACAATTGCATTTTTCTTAACCATTTTTTGAACACCAATTGCTAAAACAATTGTTGATACTGCTGCCAACCCTTCTGGTATTGCTGCAACGGCTAATGAAACTGCTGTCATAAACATTTGAATTGGTTCTTTTCCTTGTATCAACCCAACCACAAATATTACTACACAAATTACTAATGCTGCAATTCCTAATGTTTTTCCTAATTTATTTAATTTTCGTTGTAAAGGTGTTTCTTGCTTTTCTGTTGAATTTATCATACCTGCTATTTTTCCAACTTCTGTTGTCATACCCGTTTCTACAACAATTCCTTTTCCTCTACCATATGTTACTAAACTTGAAGAAAATAACATATTTTTTCTATCACCAATACCAATTTCTGTTTCTTCAATCATTTCAGTAGTTTTTTCAACTGGTACAGATTCTCCTGTTAATGAACTTTCTTGTGATTTTAAATTTGCTTCTTCTACAATTCTTAAGTCTGCTGGAATATAATCACCTGTATCAAGAACTACTAAGTCACCTGGTACTAGTTCTTTCGCTGGAATAACTTGTAGTTTTCCATCTCTTACAACTTTTGATGCATGATCACTTAATTTTTGTAAAGCCTCTAATGATTTTTCAGCCTTGCTTTCTTGTGCTACTCCTATTATTGCATTTACTAGAACGACAATTAAAATTATTATAGTATCAGTCATTCCCTCTCCTTGTTGTATTCCAACTACGCCTGATACAATTGCAGCAATTATTAATACTATTATTGAAAAATCTTTAAATTGATCTAAAAATCTTTGTAATAATGTTTTCTTTTTACCAGCTTGTAATTCATTATAACCTTTTTGTTCTCTTATTCTTGCAATCTGTTCTTCTTTTAAGCCTTTTTCTTTGTGCGTTTCTAACTCTTTTTCAATTTCTTCAACTTCTTTGTTAAACCAGTTTTTCTTCTCCATATTACTACCTCCAAATTTCGGGATTGGGGGACGGGTCTTCAATCCCGAATTTTTTTCGGGATTAAAGACCCGTCCCCTTATCCCTATTTTTTACAAATTTTGTTATGTTTATACATATATAAGAAATGAGACTTTTAAAAGAAATCTTATACATAACCTTTTATGCTAAAATTTCTTTTAAAAGTCTCACTTACTTATTTTTAAGTTTACTAGCCAGATAATTTCTTATCGCGACTGTTGACTAGTAATTAAAAGCTACTCCCTTTTAAATTATTTTGTTGGTGACCCCTACGGGAATCGAACCCATGATTAAAAAAATGTTATTTCTCAATTTTTATAAATCTTCTTACTTATTGATTTATTAACATTTTTTTAACAAAGTTATTCCTAGTTCTTTTTAGTTATTCAAAACTAAAGTGTTAAAAAAGTGTTAACTTTTTTATATTATACTTATATTATTTTTTAATGTCAAGAATTATTTCTCTTTTCTAAATATTTTTCATATTCTTTTCTACTTATTGTATTTCTTTTACCAAAATACTTTTTGAAATCTTCTTTACTTATGATTAGTTCTTGCATTTCTTCATTTTTTACTACGTTTTTTGTTTCTATCATATTAAATTCCTCTTTTCTTTGAAAATTATACTTTTCATTTAAGAGGTCTTTATTCTTTTTTCCTATTATATCCTTTCCCCTATTTTTTGTAAACATTTTTTCATAATTTTCTTCGACAAATTTCATTTTTTTATACTCCTGTTATTTATATTTCATCCGAGCTCTTTTGATGTGATTATTGTATAACAAATTTTACCAAAATGTTAAAATATTTTATGAAAGTGCCTTTTTATTTTATGAAATGACTTTTTTCGACAAAATTGGCCTTTTCTATTTTTATCTCTAAAACTCTCCAATTCCTTTTATTTCAATGTTTCCGAGTTCATATAAGTCGGTAATTCTAAAAGCCAATGCATCTGCTATTACTACCATTTCTGCAAATAAAACTTCGTCTGCAGGAATTTTATTGTTTTCTAAGTCTGATAAATACTCTCTTTCTATTCCTGTCACTTCTTCAAGTTCCCTTAAACTTACTCCTTTTTCTTCTCTCTTCTCTTTTATTTTAAATTTTATTGTCATTTTTTTCACCTCAAATTTAATATGTCCAAAATTGTTTATAACATACTTTAGAGGTCAAAAAAAGAAAAGCCCCATTTCTGGGACTAATTATGCATCTTTTAAAATTGCTCTCATTATACTTTCATAACTTCTTTTTGACATAAATTGCAAACTCTGTATACTTAACAAGTTAAATCTTTTTGCTAATTCTGTATACTGCTTTCTTGTTAATCTTATTTTTAAATATTTCATCATTTGTAGTGATTTAATATATGCTTCGTTCATATTTCGTCACCTCTATATAGATTATAGCACATTATGTTAATTTTATGTGTCGAACGGTGTCGAAGATTTTACATTATTTTACAAAGTTATCCACAAATTATTTTTTTCTTTCCACAATTCATAAAAAATTATCCACAGTTTTTTCGACTTTTTATTGACATTATCTTATATTTTTGATATATTGTGTTTATCGTTTATATATCACTCTAACAACAGGTATATTAATCAGCAGTTATGCTGCTGATAGCAAGGCAGTTCCTGTCCATAACTGTTGATAAACTGTACCTGTTCCGCAGTTTAATTTTTGCTAAAAAGGGAGTGATAAAATTGGATGTCGCAATATTAGCAGTAAAATTTCTAGGTACAGCTTTGATTATTTTATCCATTGGATTCGTAATATGTCTTTTAGCTTTTATGGGCTATAATACATATATCAAATATCAAGACAAAAATAAAAAAATTGAAGTTCGTGCAGAGAACTCCAACCATAAACAATTTAGATAAGCGATAGACAGAGAGAAGAAGTTCTCTCTTTCTTTTTTTATTATAATAATATTATTATTCATTTGTGTCAATAGATATTACAATTATTTAAAATAAATGTAATATTTCTGTTACAGAATTGTAACATTTCTTTTTCTATTTGTCAACATTATATCATAAATTTTATGTAATTTCAAGTAAAAAATGCTTATTTTTAGCCAAAAATCAAACCTCCACAATCAATTTTAAGACGTTTTATTTTTCGATTAATGTAATTATATGCCTTATAAAAATGCAAAAAAGAGGTAAATTGAAATTAATCAACTTATCTCTTCTTTTTATCTATAATTATTAACATTAATATAAGCAACTCTACCAGTCATATTAACTCTAACTTTATCTATATATGAATTTATATGTTTTAAAACTGTTACTGTAGTATTTAATTTATATTGATATCTTACACCGCTCAAATTTGATTTTGAGTATAATGTACACGCTTTTATCTTTCTAGTTGTACTTTTTGTTACTGATACATTTGTGTAATTACTTTTGTTTATGTATGCAATTCTACCAGTCATATTAACTCTAACTTTATCTACATTACTTGATATATTTTGTAGTATTGTTATAGTTGTATTTGCTTTGTAATTGTACTTATAACCTGTTAAATTTGAATTGCTATATAAGATACTATCTCTAGTTAGTTTCTTTATTTGTCCGACCGTTTGAACAGTATTTAATGTACTTATATCTCTGCTTGTGTATGCTAAAGATATCCATCCTCTATCTGTTTTTCCAAATCCGTTTGACTCTGCTAATATAGTTACTATTGAACCTTTTGCGTATCCACCAACTCTTGAATATGATATACTTGCTCCAGTTCTTATATTTAATCCACCGTTTGCAGTAATTCTAACTTGATAATTTACTGTATTTACATTTGATGTTGTGTTATCTGTTACTACTGTTGTAGTTGAATTTTCTTTTATGTCTGTTCTATCATTTTTAAAACAGAAGAATTTTTGGTAATTAGCATATGCTCTAAAGTTTTCTATTGATACATATACTGTATTACCACTTACTGTTGCTTTTCCTCTTCTAGAACTTACATCAAATTTTCCATTATACAAATAAGGGTCATATACTTTTATATAATCTCCTTCGACTCCTACTAGAACAATAAAATGTCCTCCATATGTAAATAAACCTTGATTACAACTTGCTATTATATAATGATTATCTTTTAATTTTGTTACTGCATCATCTAATTTATAACATTCACTATATCCAATATCAAATATATCTGCTGTCCACTTAAATGCTGACCAATATGTTCCCTGATTTGCACTTCTATATCCATATTTTGTATATAATTCTGCCATTTGGTCTGGTGTTATATTACCTTTTATACTTGAAACAACCATTGCTGCAGAAGTTGGCCCACATCCTGATGTTCCTATTGTTTGTGAACTATCTCCTACACTAGAGTACATATTATAACGCCATCTATTGTCTAGTTGTGAATAATATGTTAATCCTGCATATTCTCTAACATTCACATTTGGTGTTTTTTCTGCTCCATTATATGCAACTATTCCTTGCTCTTCAAAGCCTTCTGACTCTGTTTCTTGAACTTCTAATGATTGTTCATCTGTTTCTGTTAGATTTGGTATTTCTGTACTAGATTTATTTATTTCATCTACTACTGTACCTATTGCTTCTGATATTTTGTTTGTATCAACTTGTCCTGTTTTATCATATTCTAAATAGCAATTTAATAATAAAACGCTAGCACATAATATTGATATTATTAAGCCTATTGTTCGTTCTTTGTTTTTAAATATGTTTTTTAATTTATCTTTCATTATAATCACCTCTTACATAAATTTACTTAATCCTAGTGCAAAAGCTATTGCTGTTAATACTATTCCAGTCACAAAAGAAATTACTTTGTCTTTTACTTGTTTCTTTGTGTCTTCATAATCCTTAATTGGCTTTTCTTCTATTATTTTTAAGCGTTCGTTCATTTTGTTCTGGTCTTCTCTCATTGCTTTCATTTCTGTTGCTATTTCTCTTACACTTAATGTTAAGTCATATATATTTTCAACTTTATTTTCAACAGCATCTATTCTCTTTGTATTTGACTTTTCTCGCTCTTCCAGATGTGCTACTTTTTCAATTAATTCTGTATCTTGCATCTTTACACCTCTATTCTAATGTATTTTTTCCCATGAACCCCAATTGCCATTTTCTATTTTTCTTATAAATGTTTGATTAGTCCATGTATCTATTGCTATTTGATGTCCATAATCATCTCGAATAATTACTATCGCTTGATAAATTTGACTTGCTGAAACTGGAACATTGTCTGTCATTCCAGTTAAATAGTATAGTCCTGTCGTTTTTATATCATTAAAATCATTTACTCCAGCTGGTTTTAATTTTAAAAAATCTACTTCTTTATTTTCTAATGCTGCTATTCTTTTTTCTACATCATCTTCAACTTGTTCGTATCCTTCTGGTACTACATCTCCGTCATATTCGACAATTGCATTTTGTGGTATACTATCATTTGCTTGTAGTACTACTTTTTTTATTTCTCCGTTTAAATCTTTTACTTTCATAATTTTCCTCCTATTCTATGATAATGCAACTTTTAAACTAATTGGATATATAACTACAGGTGTATTATTTTTTGTATCAAATGCAGTGGTACGAGTACAAGTAAAGTTTATCGTATTTTCACTTGCTTTTGCACTTATTGAATAATCAGATGAGTCTTTTAATTGTACCCCTGCACCATTTCCATCTAAATAACCATTTATTCCTCTTAATACTAGTTGACAACTACTAATAGAAACATTTTTTATATTTTTTAAAGATTTTGGAGCAATATATGTAAATTGCAATTGTGTTGCATCAGTTGTTAAATTTCCTGGAATTATTGACCCTTTCGGTATTTCTAGTACATCACCACTTTTATAATAGATTAAATTTTGTATTTTTTCTTCCGCTAATCTCATACTTGGTGCATTACTTGTTTTATCTTCTACATTGTCTGTATCTACTATTTTTCCGTTAATCGGTATTGTTGTGTTTTTCTTTTTTATTTTCATAATTTCCTCCTATTTATATTTATACCTTATATTTATAAAAGCTGATTTTACTGCACTCAGATTCATTTTTTGTGAATGTTAATCCTTTTGTGCTATTTTTCATAATTTATTTTTTTCTTTCCTTCTATGATTATTCTTCTATAAAATCAACAAAACATCTTGCATAATTATATTTTGATGTATTATTATTGTCTCCTACATAAAGCTCCTGATTAGCTCTTAAATGAAGATATCCTACGTCTAATGCATTATATGTATTTGTTCCTAAAAAACATCCATAAGAAAAAATTTGAGCTAATTTAACATTACATTTAAGTGCAATTTCAGAACTACCAAACATTCCACTATTTTTATGAAATACAACTGTTCCCCAATAATGTTTTCCTTGATTATTCATATATTGTAAATCTATCGTATATCCTTCATTTGCTGTAAAAGGTGTTTTGTTAACAAAAATTTCCTTTTCTAACTCTTTTTTATTTATAAATTCTTCATATACTCCATTCGAGTTTCTGACATATATCGAATTTTTATCTTTATTAAACCACACCTTTTCACCAGCAACTGGTTCTTCTGCTCCTACATACACCTCTGACTTACTTAGTCCTGCTCCTTCTACAAAGTCCTCTGCCTCTACTATTATCTTTGCAGTTTCTGGTGCTTCTTCTGCTTTTCCTATGTAGACTTCGTTTGCTTCTATATCTTCCCAATTTGCATCTCCGTTAGTTTCGCTTTGCTTTGTTAAAACTTGTCCTTTTGTTCCACCAACTGGTAATGCTTGGATGTCTTCTAGTTTTTGATCTGTTTCTTTTTTTAAACTATTTATTTTTTCATTTACACTATCAATATTCGTTTTTATTTTGGTATTTGTATCTTCTTTAAAATTATTAATTTCTTCATTAACACTAGTAACGTGTGATTTTACTTTCGTATCTATTTTTTTCCAATTATCATTTAATGCTTTATCTATATCAAATTCTTCTTCGGAATCTTCTACAGAATCCCACATAAATAAATTTAAAAAATCTGTAAATCTAGACATTTTTACCTCCTATTATTGTAAATATCCATATACATTTATTGCTGCCCAAACAAAACCCGTCTGTGCAAAGCAGTCCTTTGCAGCCGCAGGTATCGAATTTGTTGTAGCTATTTTTATTCTACATTTTTTCTTTATTTTACTAGCTATATCTTTTGATGTAACTTCTGTTACTTTCAAATTATTTGCACTTGGAACTGCTGCAGTAAAATTATTACTAGAATTATTAAAACAACTAGAAATTTCATTATAATAAATTCCTTCCAATTGTGCTTGATATTCACTTTGTTCATCACCTTCTACATAAGCAGAGCTAGACATATCTGCTATATATGCTTTTACATTTCTTGCATATCCATAAACCACAGCCCCATTTTTCATGTTCATTTTTATAGGAATATGCCTTAATGTTAAATATGCTGATGTTATAGTAAAATTATTAGGAACTGAAATATCTATATATAAATTGTATTTATCTGCACTTGTAACATAGCTTGGCATGAAACCTAGCCATAAATATTCACCTGCATTCTTAGTATCTCCATTTATTTCTGAATTTCCAGTGGCTATAAATTGTAAATTAGATAATACCCCACCATTTCCAATTAATTTTGTACCATTTGAAAGAACCAATCCATCTTTACTAATACTTACCAAATTATTTCCGTTAGCATTTACTACTTCTATAGATCCATTTGTATTATTATTTCCACCTAGTTTTAAAGTTCCGCCATTTATTCTTTCAGCTGACATTGTTCCAGTAGTGATAAAGTCTGCTACTATTTTCCCATCCATTGTAATTGCTAGTCCATATGGACCATCTATTCCTGTATTTGAATATCCCAAACCATTTATATTCCATCTCCATATGTGTTGAGCTTTGTCTATATCTTCATTATCTGAAATAAATAATTCACCATCTTTTTTTACTACATATCCACCATTAAATTTTGTCAATAATTCTGTTGCTTTTTCTACCGCTTCTTCTTTTGCATTAGGTATTTGCTCTTTTATTATATTTTCTATTTGTTGACTTATTGGGCCTTTTGAAGAATATGTATTATTTAATTCATTTTCTCCTTTTGCGGTCCATGTTTGACTAACAGCTCCATTAAATTCCCAGGTATTTCCCATGATATATGTTAAGTATTTAACATCATTAGTATTTGTTAAATCAAACATGTCTCCTACATCTACTGCAAAATCTGAAATTGTAGCCTTATATGTATATGGTATAAAGGTAAAACCTTGCATTTTTAGCAGTATGTTTTGAGCTATAACATCACTAATAAAAGGATTCTTTTCTTCTAACTCCAAAACATATCCTTTTTCTGCTCCAATAATGTTACTTCCTGCATATTTTATTTTTTGAATTGTAATATAATTTTCTGACGGTAAAAATTGCTTATATTCTCCTTTTGAAATGGATTTAATACTTTCTAATCCATAGTTTCTTAACTCCCCATTTCCAGCCCTATTTAATATATAAAATCCACAAGCACATTCAGATATATAACCTAGTATTTGTTTATATGTATATCCGTTCCGGTACTTTATCTATTACTTTATCTTGATTATAAAATGTAGTTGTATCAGATATTATTTGTACTTGCTTGTGAACATCATCATATAATTGCTTTAATGTAAACGGTGGTATTAAATTGCATATATACTCATCTTCTAAATATTTGGTTTTATCTATAAGTTTTATTGTAATAGTTTTATTTTCATTTTTCTTAATATCAGTTGCATAAAAAATACCTTGTGGAATCCATAATGAAGATACTTGTTTTATCTTTAATGTATTTACTATTTTCACTAATTCTGTATTTAATTTTCCTACTGTATATAAGTCATCTATTGCAACACATAATTCTATATTAAATTTCTTATTTTCAAATTTTATATTATCAAATTCATTATCATAATTTAATAATGTAACCGTTGCAGTAGCTCCATATGCTCCACCTATTGTGAATTTTTCACTATCATTAATACTTAAATCATATTTTATACTCTTTATATTTTCATTGTTTATCGTAATATCATTTAATTTAATTCTTGCTCTTGTTCTTCTATCTTCTTTATTTAATGCTTCTAAATAATATGGGTTTATTATATACATCTAATCACCTACTTTTCTACAAAATCTGCTGTTAATCCTTCCCACATAATACTTCCATCATCTTGTAAAACCGCAATAGGAGCAGTTCTATCTCCTACATACATTTTTTTTGTTTCATATTTTCCAGTTTGTGGGTCTGGATAAGTAACATTAAAAAAAACATCCTTTATGGATGTTAATATTTTACTTATTTCATTCCAAGTAAGTGGACCCCATTCATTTGATACTTTTCTTTTTATTGCCACTCTATTTCTATGTAAATTTCCATTTGAATCAGTATCAGAATTATAATCTTGGTCTGATATAGCTATTTTACATGTTTTAGGAGCAGGTATATCTGCTCCATTTATTTTTAATATTGCCATTTTCCTACTCCCTTTTCTAAATGAAATCTAATATTGGTTTGTCTGATTTTGCTTGCAATGCTTTCATTCCCTTAATTACTACTCTTGCTAATTCTATACTATCAATATTTAATACTGTATCTCCTCCGGAATTTCTTAAGTATTTCAATATTTCTTTTAATAATGAAATTACTTCACTATTACTTCCATTTCCCTGAAATTTAGATAATTCTTCTGCCATAATGCTATGTAATTTATCCTCCGGAGCTACAACCTCACCTTGATGCCTGTTATCACCTATCATTGCAAGTTGTGGTGTGTTTGCTTTTACATATCCACCTTGTGCTAATCGTGGTAAATATAAAGAAGGAACATGTCCTACATAAACTCCTGGTATTTTATTTATTAAATTTATTCCTCCATTTATCAAGCTTATTGCCCTATTAACAGTTCTTTCTATCATGGAAATAACACCATTAATTCCGCTTCTTACTGCACCAGAAATTGCATTTCCTATACTCGTTCCTAAACTGCTGAAAGTATATTTTATTCTGTTCCAAACTCCACTAAAGAATGAACCTATATTACTAAATATTCTTGTTATACCATAATAAGCCTCTTGAAATTTACTTGAAAACCAACTTCCTACTCCTGAGAATATTCCTTTAATACTATTCCATACACTAGAAGCAAAATTCTTAATTCCATTCCAAACGTTTTGCCATACTGATTTAATAACATTTAATCCTAATTGAATAACGCCTTTTACCGTTTCAATAGCTGTCCTTACTATACCTTTTATTGCTTCCCAAATACTACCAAAAATACCTTTTATAATTTGCCAAATACCACTAAAGATTTCTTTAATGCCATTCCATGCCTTTTTCCAGTCTCCTGTAAACACTCCAACTATAAAGTCTATAATTCCACTTAATGTATTCCAAAAGCCTTTAATAATATCTACTATTTTACCAAATACATTCATTATTGTATTTCCTATTTCTTTTATAATTGGAGCCACAACTGGAATTACATTTTTTATAATCCAATTTATTATAGGTACTAACCATTTATTCCATAGTTCTGATAATCCATTAATTACCTTTCCTACAAATTCTAAAAAGCTATCAACCATAGGTTGAATATGTTGTATCCATAATTCATCAAATTTTTGAGCCCATTCATCTAGTATTGGCTTTATATTTTCATTCCAAACAATAAGGATTGTTTCTAAAATACTTGAAAAACCGTCTTTTATATTTTCTACTGCTGGTCTAATATAAGTATCATATACCTCCCAAAATTTTGAAAAAGTATCTTGTATTCCTTGTTTTATTGTTTCTAAAACACTTGAAATTGGTTCAAATAGTCCCTCTAATGCTTCTTTTATTAAATCTTTATTTTCTATGAAAGGTTGCGCTATAATATACAAAATATCATTTGTAAATTTTCCAACTATTTCATATGCTCCTAATATTCCATCAGTAAATATAGCAATTATATCTGCGGTGCATTGTTTTGCTTCTGGTCCTCTAAACACGGCAAAAATATCAGCAAATGTTTCTGAAATATCTCCTAGTAAATCCCAGCTTTCTGACGAAATACTAAATATATTCATAATATGTTCTTGTATATCTTCTTCATTCTGTTCTAAAAAATTTGCAAATCCACCCAATAGATTGTCGGCAATAGTGACTCCAACACTTGCAATGCTTCCTGTCATTCTACCCATATTATATAAAACTGTGTCTACCCATTCTCTTGCATATTCATCTATATCCGAATCTGTAAAAATTTCTATTAATGCCGTTTTTATTCTCTCGCATGAATCTATTATTCCATCAAAGTTTGTATTTTCAAATGCATCATTAAACCCTTCTTTAAATATTGAAAATAATTCTTTTGCTTTTTTAATAAAATTATCCATTTGTGTATTAGCTTGTTGCATTGATGAATTAGTTAAATCTCCTAATCCAGATGTATCAATTTTTCCAGCACCACTACTTGAAGAACTATCATCACTACTTGTTGTTAAATTATTAATTTCATCTATTCCACGTAATCCTAATAAATCCTTTTTGGTCTTCTTTGCACTGTCTCCTATGCTACCTACAGCATCACTTGCTTTTGATGCATCAGAAGCTAAATTTGAAACCGAATTAGAGCTATCATCTCCACCAGCATTTCCAAATATCATCTCTGTAAATGATTTAAAAGCATTTGCTAACACTTGAAGTTTAGAAAGCACCATATTTATTCCTTTGACTATCGGTGTAAATATGTTAATAAATCCTTGTCCTAAAGTTGCCTTTAGTTCATTAAATCTTAAGCCTAATACCCTTGTTTGGTTTGCCCAACTATCACTAGTTCTTGCAAAATCTCCATTGGCTATATTTAATTTATCTAATACAAATTTATACCTTAAAGCTACTTTTTCTTGTTCTGACATTTTAGATGTTGTTTTTCCATAACCATTTGCCAATGCATATTGGTCTAATGCATTCTGTGTCATTACAACACCTAAATCCTTTAAAGTCTCTGTTTCACCTGTGAATACTGACTTTAATTTTGTGTATGCTTCATCACTTGATAAATTATAGAATGAAGCAACATCACCAGTAAGTCCTGTTAAAGTTTCTGACATTGCTAATGCTTCTTTATTAGAAAAGTTAAATGCCTTTGCCATTGCTCCAAATGTACCAACATACTTTTTAGTTACAGTTTGCCCCAAGCCAAATTGAGTTATTGCATTCTCTGCAAATCTATTTACCTCTGTATTTAAACTTCCAAAAGTAACATCTACAACATTTTGTACCTCTGTCAAATCAGAACCTAAATCAATACACTCTTTCCCAAAATTCACTATTGATTTAACAGAAAATGCTGCTACCGCTAGTTTTCCAATCTTCTTTAATGAATTTTCTATTCCCGAGCTTTTAATAGTATTTGTTACAGTTTTTATTCCTTTATTAAATGGATTTGAATTTAATAATAATTCAAAATCAACTGAACCTACATTTGTACTCATATACCTACTCCTCCCCTCTTTCTAGGATAAAAGCAGGTATTGGCTAACTACTCACCACTAATGGTCGTGTTGCTCACTCTGTCTTTTTCATCTATATCAATTTTAATTGTTTTCTTACATCTTATACATTTTATTTCACCCTTGCATTTTTCAACCTTTAATAAAAGTTGATTACAATTAGGGCATCTTACTTCTGTCATTTGTTATCACCAGCCATTTCTTTAAATGCTTTTTGAAATTCTGTAATAACTTTTTCATAATCTTCTTTACTCATTTTCTTTGCTAATTTATTTCTATATTTCCATCTTATATTTTTTTGCTCTTGTGTGAAGTTTTTTAACATTTCTTCATCATCTTCACTACGGATTTGAACAATATTTCCGAAGTGGTGTATTGGGCATAAAACCAGATATAAGATTACACAATTCTGCATAACTCATTGTGTCTATTTCTTTTCTTATTCTTATTCCATATTGTTTTGCTAGACTTGACTCAATTAAAGACCAGTCTTCTTCCATGTCGTACCATAATTCTGTTTCATTATTTGTTTTGAAATCGTTTTTCCATTTCCTCGTAAGTAATTTCATTTACTTGTGCCATTATTGCTATAATAATAACTTTCAAATCTGCTACTTTTACTTTCATTTCTTTTATTTCTTCTAATGCTTCTTTTCCTAGTAATAATTCTATTGCATTAAATAACCCATCTAAACTATCATCTTCTTTAAATGAATCTTGTACTTTCAACATTGTTTCTGCTCCGCAGTCTACTTCATATGTTTTGCCTTCTGCTATTGTTATTGTTTGTGGTTCATGACTTAATTTTGAACTAATATCTATATTTGCCATTTCAAATTCCTCCTAAATATATTTATAAGAGGCCTTTAAAGACCTCTTACTTTTTAATATCTTATTTTTTTACTGCTTGTGTTGTTTCAACACTTTGTGGTGATGCTTCTGTGTATGCTGGTTTTCCATTTGACATTACATCAAATTCTAACGGAATAACTTCTGTTGATTTTCCAGCTCCCCAGTTTGTTATGTTAAATATTGCATTTTCAAATACTAATTTTGCACCATTTGGAAATGTCCATTGTAAACATCCTTCAACATCCCTTCCATTTTTTAGTGCTAATCCTGCTACATAATCATTTCCAGTATCTCCAAAATTTCTTTTTCCAGAAATTGAAATAGTAACAGATTTAGAAGTCATTAATCTTCTAACCCATCCTTTTTGGTCTAATGGATTCCATTCTTCTACTCCATTATCTAGTTTTACTGAGAAACTCTCCATATCTGCTATATCTGTTAATGCTTCTTTAGTAGCACCAACTTGGAATTGATTTTCATATACTGGATATACTCCTGATTTTGCTCCCATTATTTTTCACCCTTTCTATATAATAAATTTAATTCTATTGAAAACTTGTAAATATTGTTTTCGTCTGCTCCTAAATCAATAGGTCCATTATATAAACACTCAATTGAGCAATTATAATCATCAATAAAAAAAGAACTACAGTCTAATAGTTCATAAATCTTATTGGCCATTGTTTCAGCCGTATTATAATTTTTTGTCCATCTTAACAGTAATGTAATTGGTAATATTCCATATGTTTTTAAATTCTTATATTTTGAATTATCTTCTAATTGTCTACGATTAGCATATAAAGCAATTGCTCTATCTTGATTTTCATCCATTTGACCTATGTACCATTTTGGGCACTCTGTAATACTAGTTTTTAAATAATCTCTTATTTTAGATACACTAATTCTTGCTATCATTATCCATTTCTCCTTTTTAACATTTGTTTAAAATATTTTATTGGTAAATCCTTTTTGTTTCCAGAAATATAATCATCAAAATAATACTGTTTAGCATTAGGGTTTTTACCTTGTTTTATATGTATTTCTGGGTCGAAATAAACCTTTCTTGCATATACTGTATCTACAACTATTCTAGCAACACCTTTTATAACTTTTTTATCATCTACAAAAGTGCTATCATTTTGCATTGTACCAGTATCAAATGGCATTGTTTGACTTTGAATCAAATCTGTTTTTACCGCTTCTGCAGTATCTATCAATGCTAATCTTGCATTTTCTAATATTTCATTTATATTTTTAGTATTATATGTTATTTTCATATTAAACCAACTCCAATGTTGTATGATGAACTGTTCCATCTGGATTTCTAGGTCTACTTGCTTGATAAATTTCATATTCTATATCATTTATTATTACTTGTCCACCACCTATTTTCTTTATAGTTGGTGCTATATCTCCAAGTAATATTACTTTTCCCACAAGTTGAATCTTTCTTCCATCTGAACTAATTATAATTTTAGTTGTTTCAACAAATCTACATTTTTGTTTTTCTAAATTCAAAGAAGTTAAAGGCTCACCATCTTCCGATAAGCCTTCTTGATATATAACTACATCACATTTATTATTTAATAATCTTTCAAGATGTTTTGGATTTAGCCTTTTTATCATATAATCCTATTTGTTAATCCTGTTCTTTTTAAATAGAAAAAGGCTAATTTTGATATATTTAGTTTATCTGCCATATCTTGTGATTCCTTTTCATTTACTGTTAAGTCCCCACCTATAGAATAACTAGATATACTGTTATCATCATATAATCCTTCTTCTTTTATATATTCTGCTTGTAAACAAGTTGCTTTGATTATTAAATCTTTTTGTTGAGTTGTTAAATTTTTAAATCCTCTTCTTTCAATTCTTGTTAATGTCGCTCTGTTGATATCTATTGAGGCTAACTCTAAATATTTTTCTATTTCTTCATCTTCTAATACTTTAGAACCATATTTTGAATAGTCTCCTTTTGTTGCATAAACATTTATCATTTGCAACACCTCTTATTTTACTTTCTTTTCTAATTCTACAATTTTCGCTGTTAATTCTTCATTAACTTTTGCTAACTCTGTCTTCTCTTCTTCAACTTTTGTTATTTTCGCTGTTAATTCTTCATTAACTTTTGCAATTTTCTTTAATTTTTTTTCTAAATCATTAGAAGCCACTTTTTTAGTAGCTCCTAATTTAGAATATCCTCTTGCCTCATATTGTGCTAATTCTTCCTCTTCGATAGACAATAATACATTATCTTTTACTATTTTTATTTTAGACATAGTAACCTCCTATTCTCCTGCATATTCAGTTGTATCAACATCAACATATATGCTATCAATTTTGTTATCTTTTCCGTTTGGGAAAACAAATGTATCAGATAAACTTCTATCTTGATATAGATATCCATCACCTTCTGTATGTTGACCAGGGTTAAAATAGTAAATACTTGCAATCTTTGGAACTGTTTTAACAGTTAATGGAGATGCTATTAAAACATTGATTTTATGAGAACCTGTTACAGCTGTTATATTCTTGCTTTCATCTGCTGCTACTTTTTTAATTGGTTCAAATCCGTCTGTAAAATCAAATTTATCATAAAATCTTTCATCGTCAATTACTTCTATTAATGTAACGCCATCAATATCTGTAATTCTTGCTTCTATACCAATACCACCTTCTGCAATTTGTGTCATTTCTATTTTTCTTGTAAAGTCTGTAGATTGTTCTAATAAATCCATAATTGTAGAATTTACATATGCAATTAATGCACCTTTTGCTACATATCTTCTTAATTTTCCAGCACTTAACATTGCTTTTAATTTTCCATATACATTTTCTTTTGTATATGAAGACAATGCTGTTGAACTATGATATCCATCTAATTTTTGTGCTTTTGTAGCAACTTTAGAATAGAAGTATGCATCCATTTCTGGTATTTGTTGTGTTTTGTGAAATACTTCTGAAATGTTTTTAATAGATGCTGTTTCATTTGTTTCATCTACATCTATTTTATCTACCAAGAATGATATATCTCTATCGTGTGTTAATGTAAAAGGTACATCAGTTTGTGCAAATGTTCCTTTGTTCCATCCACCTAGTCTACTGTGTGATTTATAACCACTTGTACTCATTTGTGTAAAATGAAATGTTTTTGCACTTAACCATTTAACTGCTGTAGTTACGAATGGTGAAGTTAAAGATTCTTGCTCCATAATTTCTAATAGGTCTGGAGACCATACCTCTGCATAATTTAATGCCATAATTAATTACCTCCTAAAATGAATTAAACCTGTTCCATCTTTTTGTGGCTACAGGCTTTTTGTTTTTTTGATTTTCATCAGAGTTACTTTGTGTTGCTCCGAATTTAAATCCTTTTTCTTCTTTTTCTTCTTCCTTTGCTATTTTTAACTCAGGAAATTCAGAAATTACTGCGTTGATTTCGTCCTCTAGTTTTTTAGCATCTAATACACCGTTTTCTAGAACTTTTGACATATCAACTAATCTTGCTGCTCTTTCAACTTTCTTAACATCAACCCCTGCTTTGGCCATAGCAAGTGCTATTTTGTCAGTATAGTCTGTTTGAACAGTCTCTTTTTGTTCTTCTTGCCCTTTGTCTTCTTGTTTGTTTTGAGTATCTTGAACTTGTTTAGAAGTTTCGCCTTGTTCTGCTTTTTCAGCGCCTTTGGCATACATTCTTCTGATAAATCCATCTAACTCATCTTGATTTTTGAAAACTATTGAACCGTCGTCACCTTTTTGTGCTACTTGTTTTTTAGTTTTCTCACCCTCATTTTTGTTTTCAGGTTTTTGCTCTTTTTGAGCATTATCTGTTGTAGTTTGAGTATCTACATTTTCTTTTTTTTCGTCTTCCATATTGGAACCTCCCCCGTTTAAGGTCCGTCGACCATAATTTTTGCAATAAAAAAAGAGCCTATTTAAAGCTCTAATTCTAAAAATGGCACAAGTTAATGGATTCGAACCACTACAAACAGTTTTGGAGACTGTTGTGCTACCGTTACACTAAACTTGCATATAAAAAACACCTACATTTCTGTAAGTGCTATCTTTAATTAAATATTAAACATAATATGGATTGGGTTTAAATAATAGTGATATTATATCTATAAACCAACCTATTCCAAATAATCCAACCGTAAATAAATATATTATTCCCATTCCAATTTTTCCTTCATAAAATTTATGCCCACACACGGTAAAAATACACAATACTAATGAAATCCACTTGTTTTTAGGTTTTCCAGTAGCACAATGATTTATATTACTATTAGTATTTGTATTTGTGTTATTAATTACTATATTGGGATTTGATGAACCAATTTGTTCCACTTGTCTTCCACACTTTGTACATATTATTGCATCTTCTGATATTTTTTCACCACAATGTTTGCAGAATTTTGTTTTTGTTTCAGTTGTTTCCATAATATTCCTCCTTTTATTTTATTATAAAAAGATTATATCACTTTTTTTCGACTTTTGTTGTCGAATTTTGTCGAAAGTATTATGATTTTTAAAAGTTATATTTTATAAATATCTGCATAAACTATTGATTATTAACCTAATTTATAGTATAATTAAGTTAATAAATATTTATTTGAGATTAGTTGTGACACCCTAGTGTTGCAGTTAATCTCTTTATTTTCTTTTATACATCTTTAATACTTGATTATTTTTTATTAAAATGATTTCATTAACCCAATCCTTATGTTTAGATTTATAAATACTTTGTATCTGTTCTATCGCTTCTATTTCTTCCATTTCAGTATTAGAAATATCAAAAATAAAATTATTTGATTGTTCCTTCTTTTTATTGATTGCATTATATAAAGTATTCTTACTGTTACCATATATTTCTTTTAAATCATATTTCCTATTTTCTATCATATAATCTGGTGTTTTTATTCCTTCTGGTTTATTTATTCTAGGAATAATTCTAACTTTTCCACCATATATTCTTCCAAGAATACCAGCAACTTCTTTTTCTCTAGTAGTAGGTTTCATTATAATGTATTTACCATCGACTTTATACTCATTATTATCATTATCTTTATAGTGTTGTTCTTGTATTATATTGTAATCTTTTTCAATTGTAAATTGTTCTGTTATATCTGAAAAATTACTATTAATTTTTTCTGTTATTTCATTAACTCTATCTTGGTAATTTAATACATTTTCAGGTAATAAACTTCCTACTGCTAATCTTTGATACTGTTTCTGTCTTTGTTGCAAATATTGAGTATATTTGTCTTCTGCATTACGATTCTGTTTTGCTTTTGTTACCTCTTCTGGTTCATCATTTATTCCTTCATAATATGTACTTAAACCATGGTGACATCTTGGATGCAAAAGTCCTCCTTCAATTGCAGTACTTAATAATGGATATTTTCCATCTTTTTCTGTTCCTCCTGACCACACATCATCAATATAAACTCTCCCCTCCCATGGTGTACACTTATCACAGGCACCACCATGTTTAGATACATATACTAATGAATTGCCTAATTTTTTACGTAATTCACCTTCACCCATTAAATTAGCTCTTTTATTTGCTGTTCTAATAGCCATATCGCAATAATCAGCTATATTATGTTTTGTTCCATTTTTGTATTCAATACAATTAAAACCTCTTGATAGAAAATCTTTACTAGCCATATCAATTGCTTGTTTTACTGTTCCTGCTCCTGTATTAGCAAACACTTGTGCTTTATATATTATTTGTCTGTATTGGTCATTTGCCATTCTTAATGTTGCATATTTTACATCTTTCATGTCAGATTTGGTACTTTTTATTAATGCATCTAATTTTCTATGATTTAATCCAAAAAAAGACCCACCTAATTGTGAATCTTCTTTTCTTATAATTCCTGACTGTATTGCCTGTTTATTTGTTCTTCCTGCGCCTTCTTTGAATTGTTCTTTTATATGTTTATATAAATATCTATTTAACCCTTTTGTGTTGTTGTTGAATATTTCCTTATTTGCCTTCTTATAGTCTTCAAATTGTTTTATTTTAAGTGCTTGCCATTGTGGCCAGTCAAATCCTTTTGTTTTTTCATCTTCTTTATGGCTCCATAATGTTCTTTTCATAGAAGCTATTAATTGTAATTCGATTTCTTCCATTACTTTTTTTATATCATATTCATTTTGCATTTAATCACCTACTCTAATGGTTCCATTATATTAGGTTCTTCTTTTTCAATTATTCCAGCTTCTTCTTTTAGCCTTTTTACTTCTTCTTCTTTTTCTTCTTTTGTTAAGCTATCACCATACATTGTATCTACAGTCTTTTCAATGCTCATTACATTTTGACCTGGTCTAGCTTTTGATACCGTTTCTACTGTTGCTTCAAAGCTTGGATTAGCATATTCTTTAAAATCTACCGTTGCTTCATATTTACCTGCTATTTTTTTCTGTGCTTTATCATATGTTTTTAGACATATTTCAACTAACTTAGGAATAACCTTTTCCAATACATCAATTACTTTGCCTCTTGTATATTGTGTTGCTTTTTCTTTTTCCCTTTGAGCATCTGCATTGTCTAACTTCTTTACATCTATTCCTAATGTTGATGGGCTTATTAAACCTTGTAAACACAAATCTAATGCTGTTATATATGACTGTAGCATTCCTTCATAATCAAAGTCTCCTTTTTCTCTTGTAATCTTGCTACTTTCTGTTTCTGATGTTGTACTTCCTACTTTAGCATATCTATTATCAAATGTATTAGGTTTTAATAAATCCCCATTTTCATTTGTTGGTATTAAATCTTCTGGAATATATGTTATCGTTCTATTATCTCTTAATGCATCTATCCATTTGCTCCATACTTCATCAAAGCTATCAAAAGCATCTAATTTCTTTTCTATTATGCTTTGTCCTCTACCTTTATATTTCTTTGATTTATTAAACATCATAGGTACAGCCATCATAAATTTAGTATCTTTTGGTTCTTTCAAGTCTGCTGTTTCTGGAATAGAATTGTAATCTTTCATTAACTGGTCATTTTTATATAATTCATATTTTATTCCATCTTTAGAATACTTCTCAAACAACGTATAACAAGTATCCTTTTTAGGATATTTATTTTTAAAGTTTATTCCTGTTATTCTTCCTCTTGTATATTCATAATCAACATCTTGTCCAGAATAAAACTCTATTATTGGATATTTACTTATATCTGTATCATAACTTATCTTAAATGCACCATCACATTGCACAAATACATCAATTATTGCTTGCTTTAATGTTTCTTTGAAATCATTTTCTTTTGCTATCTCTTCCCAATTTGTTTGTGCTTCGTTGTTTCCTTTAACTTCTATTTTATTAAAACTATCAACTATTATATCCGCTAGCATATCCACTATCATAGCAGGTAATCCAGTATGTATTTTTCTAATATTTATACCAGTTGTACTTTGTGCAGCCCAAAACTTAGCATTTCCCATCAAGTCATCTGTTTGTGTATAATATTGATGTAATTCTGATGCATCTCCTCTATACCACAATAGATTTCTAAAACAGTTACCTTCAAATGTATTTGTTTCTTGTATTGTTATCGTATCTCCTACGCTTGGTTGTATTTCTAACCAATTTCGTATTACATTTTTAATTTTATCGTTGACTGTTCCCATTTTATTCTCCTAACTCTACTAATCTCCAATCTTCTGCAAGCATATCTGCCTGACTTGCTAACC
>CAKPJK010000008.1 GCA_934162615.1 uncultured Clostridia bacterium | reverse complement strand
AAAAATTTATAGATTTAAGCAACCAAATAGAAAAAGAAATAAGTCCGATATCAATATCGGGCTTAACTAGCGTTGGAATGACAGAACTAGTATCTGCAATAAACGGATACAACAAAAAATCAATATTACTAGTAACATACAACGAAATACAAGCAAAAAAAATAGTACAAAACCTACAAACATTCGAAAAAGACAAAGTAGTATTCTTTCCAAAAAAAGAAGTAGTAACATATGACTATGTAGCAGAAAGTAAAGACCTACCATATGAAAGAATAGAAACACTAAACAAAATAAAAGAAAAGAAAAACTTGATAGTTGTAACAACAATAGAAGCACTAATGCAAAGATTGCCATCAAAAAAAGCACTATATAAAAACACATTAGAATTTAAAGTAGGAGATATCCATAACTTAGAAGACATAAAAAAAGGCCTTGTAAATATGGGGTATTCAAGATGTGACTTAATAGAAGGAAGAGGACAATTCAGTGTTAGAGGTGGAATTGTTGACATTTCTGCAGATGACAAAACTGGTATAAGAATTGAACTATGGGGAGACGAAGTTGACTCAATCAGAAACTTCAGCATAAGCAGTCAAAGGTCAATATCAACACTAGAAAAAGCCAAAATATATCCAGCAAATGAGTATGTTTTAGACGATAAAATAGAAAATATTTGTAAAAGAATCAGACAAAAACTAACAGAAGGAAAGCAAGATGAAATAATAAAAGAAGACCTTGAACAAATAAAAGCCGGAAATTATATAAGCAAAATAGACAAATATTTTGACGAATTTTACGAAGAGCAAGAAACATTAATCGACTACATGAGTAAAGAATGCTTGATTATGGTAGACGAAGTAAATAAAGTTGAACAAAGAGAAATGAATATCTTACAAGATATTGAAAACTTGAGTAAAAACTTAATAGAAAAAGAAAAAATAGTACCGGAAGCATTAACAAGCACAATGAGCGTTGATTTTGAAAGTATAGAAAGCAAATATCACACAATATTTTTAGAAAAACAAGATGCAGTAACTAAAAAGCAAGCACAAAGATATCATTTTGAATATAGAGAAATCAATTATTACAAGAGTGAAATTGAAAACTTATTTGAAGATTTAAATAAATGGAACAAAGAGAAAAAAAGCATATATGTAATGGTTGAAAATAAAGAAAAAGCAAAGAAATTAAAAGAACTTCTAGAAAAAGAAGATATACTATGCAAAATAGAAGAAAAATTAGACAAAACAATTATAGTAAAATCAACTGAAAATATAGTAACAATATCAGTTGGAAAAATAACAGAAGGATTTGAAAACTACGAAATAAATCAAGTTGTAATTTCAGCAGATGATTTAATTGATGGAGGAAAAAAGAAGAAAACATTTGCAAATCAAGCTTTTAAAGAAGGAGAAAAAGTAGTATTTGCAGACTTAAAAGTTGGGGACTATGTTGTACACAAAAATTATGGTATAGGACTTTTTGTTGGTGTAAATACTATAACTGCAGACAAAACAACAAAAGACTATATCAAATTAAAATATAAAGATGATGCAATTTTATATGTACCAACAAGCCAATTAGATGCAATTAGAAAATATACAGGTGGAGATGCAATAAATCCACCAATGAACAGTTTAGGAAGCAAAGACTGGATAAAAACAAAAGAAAAAGTAAAGAAAAATTTAAGAGCTGTTGCAAGAGAATTAATAGAATTATATGCAAAAAGAGAAAAGGCAAAAGGATATGCTTTTGGACCAGATACACCTTGGCAACAACAATTTGAAGATCAATTCCCATATCAAGAGACAGATGACCAATTAAGATGTATAGAAGAAGTCAAAAAAGATATGGAAAATCAAAGACCAATGGATAGACTTTTATGTGGTGATGTTGGATATGGAAAAACAGAAGTTGCAATAAGAGCAGCATTTAAAGCAGTAATGGACCATAAACAAGTTGCATACCTAGTACCAACAACTGTTTTAGCCCAACAACAATATGAAGAATTCAGAGATAGAATGAAAGACTTCCCAATAAAAGTGGAAATATTAAACAGATTCAAAAGTGCAAAATATCAAAATGAAGTTATCAAGAAATTAAAATTAGGTGAGGTAGACATCGTAGTTGGAACACACAGATTATTAAGTAAAGATGTTGAATTCAAAGACATTGGACTACTAATAATAGACGAAGAGCACAGATTTGGTGTAAAAGCGAAAGAAAAAATAAAACAATACAAATCAAATATAGATGTTTTAACAATGACTGCAACACCAATACCAAGAACAATGCATATGTCAATAGTTGGAATAAGAGATATGTCAGTAATATATGAGCCACCTCACAACAGAAAACCAGTTCAAACTTATGTATTGGAATATGACCAAGAAGTTATAAAAGAGGCAATAACAAAAGAACTTGAAAGAGATGGTCAAGTGTTTTATATTTATAACAGAGTAGACACAATACAGAAAAAGGCAGACGAAATATCAAGACTTGTACCAGAGGCAACTGTAAGTTATGCACATGGACAAATGACAGGAAATCAAATAGAAGAAATAATGCAAGATTTTATTGATAAAAAATCAAATGTCTTAGTATGTACAACAATATTAGAATCAGGAATAGATATAGCAAATGCTAACACAATAATAGTGGAAAATGCAGACAGAATGGGGTTAGCCGCATTATATCAAATACGTGGTAGAGTTGGAAGATCAGACAGACAGGCATATGCATATATAACATATAGAAAAGACAAAATGTTATCAGAAGAAGCGGATAAAAGACTAAAAGCAATAAAAGAATTCACAGAATTTGGTTCAGGATTTAAGATAGCAATGAGAGACCTTGAAATCAGAGGAGCAGGAAGTATGCTTGGAGAAATACAGTCAGGTCACTTAGAACAAGTAGGATATGACACATATTGCACATTACTAGACGAAGTAGTTAAAGAAATGCAAGGAATAGAAGTTGAACAAGAAATAGACATTCAAATAGACCTAAATGTAACAAGTTATATACCAGACGAATATATAGAGGACTCATCACAAAAAATAGAAGTATATCAAAACATAGCTTTATGCAAAAAAGAAGAAGATATCCAAAATGTTGTAGACGAAATCATAGACAGATTTGGAAATATGCCATCTGAACTAGAAAACTTACTAGATATTGCAAGAATAAAATATTTGGCAAAACCATTTGGTATAAGCAAAATCGCAAGCAAAAGAACTGCTGTTGTATTTACTTTTGAACAAAGCAAATATGAAATCGATTTACAAAAATTGCTTAAAATTTATAGGAATAGAATTAAGTTCTCACCGGGTATTAAGACTATGATTACATTAGATATTGGTTCAACAAATGAAAGACAAATCTTAAATGATGTAACAGAATTTTTGAAAGGGATTTAGGGACGTTCCTTTTTCTCCCTTTTTGGAGGGATTAGGGGACAATCCTTTGACAGCAATGTTAAATAAATAAAAAAAGGTTGTCAAAAAGGGGCGTCCCTTTTGACAACTTGCAAGTGGAGGCAAAAATATGCAAGTAATTACAAGTAAAGATAATGAATTTGTAAAACATGTAAAAAAATTAAAAGAAAAGAAATACAGAGACCAAAGCCAAGAATTCATTATAGAAGGAATAAAACTAGTAAAAGAAGCAATTGAAGAGAAAGCAAATATTAAGCAAATCATAATTTGTGATAATTGCGAAGATTCAGGAATAATTCCAAAAGATTTGATGTATGAAATTGCAAAATATAATTGTGTATATGTAACTGAAAATATATTAAAAACAATGTCAGATGTAAATGCACCACAAGGAATAATGGCAATAATAGGAAGAAACAACAAAGAAAAAGATATTGATTACAGCCAAGATATAATAGTTGCATTAGACGATATACAAGACCCAGGAAATTTAGGAACAATACTTAGAACTGTTGATAGTATAGGGTTAAATCAAATATTAGTATCAAAAGGAACAGCTGACTGTTATAACCCAAAAGTTGTACGTTCAACAATGGGAGCAATTTTTAGAATTAAGATTATAGAATGTGAAAACTTAGAGCAAACGCTAAAAGAAACACAAAAAAATAATTTTAAACTAGTTGTAAGTTCTCTTCAAACAAACAATAGCTTATATGATATCAATTTTGATAAAAAAGTGATTATTATAGGTAATGAAGCAAATGGTGTTGAACCACAAATTCAAAAAATGGCAGATGAAAAAATAAAAATACCAATGTTAGGAAAGACAGAAAGTTTGAATGCTTCTGTTGCAACAGGAATTATTTTATATGAATATGTTAGAAAAAAATTACAAAATTAGACTAGATAAGACAAAAAATGACGCAGAAAATCAACAAAATATTATAATTTGGGTAACAATTCAAAAATTAATTGTAATTGTTACCTTTTTATGTTAATATAAGAACAGGAAGTTTTTTCGAAAAAATTAATTCAAAATAGTATTATCAAAAAATGAGTTATTAAATTAGAATTTTAAATCTAATAATAAAATTTATAGGTCAATAAAATTTCAAAATCCCAAATTAATAGTAAAGGCACAGAAAGGAGGTTGTATGCGTTATTTTACATATAACGATTACATGGACTGTCAGGAAAATCAAAAGATAAGAAAATTAGATAGGTTAGAAGAAGAATGTTTTGAGTACATACGAGGGAACTGTAAAGATGAACATAAGTTTAAAATCATAGAAATATTGAAAAAGAAGACAGAACTACAAGAATTTTTAAATGATTTTATATGGACTGAAGAGAAAATTGAAAATGATGATATTACGTATTACAATGAAAATATAACAGAAGATAAAAATATTATAACTTGTAAAATAAAAAGAAAGGAAATATTTGTGATAATTAAAGAAATACATAAAGTAGATATAAATATAACATATAAGATGTTAGAGCATTCTATAAAAATAATAAATAGATGGAAGAAAGATGAAAACATAAACGTAAGAAATCCAATTGTAATACCAGTTGTAATATACACAGGAAAAAATAAATGGAATACGAACAATTATCAAATAAATAATAAAATTAATTACATAGAATTTAAAAGTAATTCAATAAACTTTGCATATAATCTAATAAAAATAAATGAATTAAAAACAGAGGAACTAAAAAAAATGAAATCAAAAGTCTCAAAAGAAATAGTAAGATTACAACAAATGATGTAAAATACAAAAATTAATATTTACAAATAAATTACAAAAAAACATTGACATATTTCCCTATAGGTGATATATTTACGCAAAAGGAGGTAAGCTTTATGGCACCAGATTATACTGTGATAGGAAGAAGAATAAGAGAAGCAAGAAGAGAACAGAATTTAAGGCAAGAGGAACTTGCAGATAGAATGAACATTTCTGTAGCATATATGAGTAGGGTGGAAACAGGAAAAGGGCATCTAAATTTAAATAGACTAACACAAATTGCAGAAATATTAAAAGTGTCACCTGGTTATCTGTTAACAGGAAGTAATGTAAGATCAAAAAACTATCTAAAAAAAGATTTTAATACAGTTTTAGAAAAATGTAGTCCAGAACAACAAAAATTAATATATGAAATTGCAGAGTTAGTTAGCAGAACAAAGTTTGAAGCAATACAATATGATGGAAATTTATATTAAATAGAATAAATATAAAAAAAAAGATTCAAGTTATAAATATGGCTTGAATTTTTTTTGCAAAAAATTATAAATGGCAATTGAAGCTTTTGGGTGAAAATTATTCATATGGAGATTAAATATAAATAAAAGGTAACCTCTATTTTGAATTTTACATAAAATATATTAGGATAAATAAAAGGAGGCAATTTATGAAAAACATACTAGAAGTCAAAAATATAGGAAAAAAATATCAAAACAAAGAAGACGAAATACAAGCACTAAAAAATGTAAATTTCAGAATAAAAGAAGGAGAATTTGTAAGCATAATAGGACCAAGCGGATGTGGAAAATCGACACTACTCTCAATAATAGCAGGTCTAGAAGAAAAAACAGAAGGAGAAATCTACATAGAAGGAGAAAAAATCAGCGGAATATCTCCAAAAATAGGATATATGCTACAAAGAGATTGTCTATTAGAATGGAGAAATATATTAAGTAACACACTATTTGGGCTAGAAATAAAAGGAATAAAGACTAAAGAAAATATTGAATATGTAAAAGAACTACTAAAAAAATATAACTTATACGATTTCAAAAACAAATATCCATCAGAATTATCAGGTGGAATGAGACAAAGAGTTGCGCTAATTAGAACACTTGCCGTAAAGCCCAAAATATTACTTTTAGATGAAGCGTTTTCTGCATTAGATTATCAAACAAGAATAATGGTAACAGAAGATATTTATTCAATATTAAGAAAAGAAAAAATTACGGCACTAATCGTAACACATGATATATCAGAAGCAATAAGTATGTCAGACAGAGTACTTGTATTAAGCAAAAGACCCGGAACAATAAAAGATATCCATAAAATTGATTTTGAAATGGAAAATAGAACACCAATAAATTGCAGACAAAGTCCTAAATTCAGCAGATATTTTGACTGCTTATGGAAGGAGCTTGGTGTAGATGAAAAATAAAATATCACAAGAAAGAAAAAAATATTTAAAAGAAGTAAAAAGAAAAAAATTATTAGTAATAGCCACTCAATTAATAATTTTAATAGGATTTTTAGTAATCTGGGAAGCCTTAGCAAACGCAAAAATAATAGACAGTTTTATAACAAGCCAACCGAGCAGAATATGGAGTACATTTACACATTTGACATCAAACGATTTGCTAAAACATGTAAAAGTAACAGTATATGAAACAATTGTAGGGTTTGGACTTGGAACATTGATGGGGGTTGCTATTGCCATAATCTTATGGTGGTCTAAATTTTTGGCAAAAGTATCAGAACCATTTTTAGTAGTATTGAATAGTTTGCCAAAAGTTGCACTTGGTCCAATAATCATAATTTGGGTCCGGATCAGGCATGCCAGCAATCATAACGATGGCAATTTTAATTTCCTTAATAGTTACTGTGCTAGAAATGCTAAATGGTTATCTAAAAACAGACAAAGAAATAATCAAGATGGCAAAAACTTTTAGTAGTACCAAACTTCAATTACTTACAAAAATAGTTATACCAGCAAATATTGGAACATTTATAAATTCTTTAAAAGTAAATATAGGACTTTCATTGGTTGGCGTAATATCTGGAGAATTTTTGGTTTCAAAGGCAGGTTTAGGATATTTAATTGTGTATGGTGGTCAGGTATTTAAACTTGATTTGGTCATGACAAGTGTTATTATTCTAGGAATTGTGGCAGGTGTTATGTATGGAGGAGTTTTATTGCTTGAAAAATTTATCCGAAAATAATGTTTTGGAGCAATTCTTGTTTTAAATAATTTATTATATTTTTTGATAATATATTGTTTTTTTATACCTTGGTGTCGCAAACTCCATATTTCAAAATACTGGTATGTAGTTTGCTCCATTTCGCACTCACATTTGTTCGTTTGGTCGCTTACGCGGTATTTCAAAAACAATATATTATCAAAATATAACAAGTTATTAAAATATATGAATTGCAACATATTTAGGAGGACTATTGTGAAAAGAAAAATAATAATGTTAATTGTTATATTCTTAATAATTGCAATAATTGCAGGAATAGCAATATATCAAAAAAATAATAACAAAACAGACAGTAACTCAACAGTAATAAAAATGAATGAAGTAACACGTTCAGTATTTTACGCACCACAATATGTAGCAATAAACAACGGATATTTTAAAGATTACAACATAGAAATAGACTTAACAACAGGGCAAGGAGCAGACGCAGTAATGACATCAGTATTATCAGGTGAATCTCAAATTGGATTTGCAGGACCAGAAGCATCAATATATGTATATAATGAAGGAAAAGAAGATTATACACAAGTATTTGCACAACTAACAAAAAGAGATGGATCATTTTTAGTATCAAAAGAAAAAATTGATAACTTTGATTGGAATATGTTAAAAGGAAAAACGGTAATACCAGGCAGAAAAGGTGGAGTTCCATATATGACATTAGAGTATGTGATAAAACAAAAAGGACTAACACCTGGAAAAGATTTAAAACTAGATGATAGTATAAAATTCGATTTGATGGCAAGTGCTTTTACATCCGGAAGTGCTGACTATGTAACACTTTTTGAACCAACTGCATCTAACATAGAAAAATTAGGCAAAGGTCATATTGTAGCATCAGTTGGAAAAGAGGCAGGTGAAATACCATATACAGCATATTTTGCAAAAAAAAGTTATATTGAAAATAATCAAACTACAATTCAAAACTTTACAAATGCAATTTACAAAGGACAAAAATGGGTTAAGGAACATACTGCAAAAGAAATAGCAGAATCAATCAAAAATTTCTTCCCAGACACGGATATTGAACTTTTAACAACTGCAATTCAAAGTTATAAAGATATTGATGCTTGGAATGAAACTCCAGTTCTAAAACAGGAGAGTTTTGATAAGTTGCAAGAAGTTATGAGTTTAGCAGGAGAACTTAAGGTTAAGGCTCCTTATGATAAAATTGTTAATAATAAATATGCACAAGAAGCAATTAAATAAAAAAATGTCCTTTTTTAAGACGATGTCCCAAACAGAATCGTCATCAAAAGGACATTTTTTTGTCTAAAATATTGTAATCACCAACAAAATATGATATAGTGGACAAAGAAAAAATTTGGTAACAAATTTAAAATTATACCAATATATAAAAAAGTAAGGAGTGATACAAATGATAGCATTAGGAGCAGACCACGGAGGATACAAATTAAAAGAAGAAATAAAAAGATATTTAAGTGAAAGCGGAATAGAATACAAAGACTATGGAACAGACTCAGAAGAAAGAACAGACTATCCAATATATGCAAAAAAAGTAGCAGAAGCAATACAAAATAAAGAATGCGACTGCGGAATATTAGTATGCAGATCAGGATATGGAATGACAGTAGTAGCAAACAAATTTAAAGGAATAAGAGCAGCTTCAATACATGACCAAGAATCTGCAAAATTTGCAAAAGCAGATGATGACATAAATGTAATAACACTTGGAGGAGACTACCTAACAACAAATGAAGCAATATGCATAATAAGAAATTGGTTAGGAACAGAATTTAAAGGCGGAAGATATGAAGAAAGACTAAAAATGGTAGAAGAAATAGAAAACAATAATATGAAATAATTGGAGGAATACATATGTGGGGAAATATAGCAATAGCATTTATACTTGCATTTGTAGTAACATTTGTAACTACACCATATACAATGAAAATTGCAAAAAAAATAGGAGCAATAGATATTCCAAAAGATGAAAGAAGAGCACACAAAAGATCAATACCAAGATTTGGTGGACCAGCAGTAATATTAGGCTTTTTAGTATCAACAATATATTTATTAATAGTAATGAGCGCAGAAAATTCAATAAATTTATTTGGACCGCAAGAATATTGGAAAAAATTATTGGGATTTTTAACAGGAATATTAATAATTTCAGGATTCTGCATTGTAGATGATACAAAAGGAATAAAACCAGTAATAAAATTAATAGGACAAATACTTGGAGCAATATGTATTGTAGCATCTGGAATAAGAATAGAAGGAATAACACTTCCATTTTTGAACTTTCCAGAAATACATGAAATTACATCAATTTTACTTACATTAGCTTGGATAATATTTGTAACAAATTCAATAAATTTAATTGATGGACTGGATGGACTATCATCAGGAATATCAGTAATATCATCAATATCTTTATTAGTAATATTTGTATTAAATGGCTCATCATCAATATCAATAGTGTTAATAACTGCATTAGCTGGAGCATTAGTGGGATTTTTACCATTTAATTTTACACCTGCAAAAACATTTATAGGAGATACAGGCTCAAATTTTTTGGGATTTTCATTAGCAGTAATTTCGATACTGGGCTCAGCCAAAACATATACGGCGGCTGTAATTGTTTTACCACTTATTGCTTTGGGGCTACCTATATTTGATACAGTATGTGCTATAATTAGAAGATTAATAAAAGGAAAATCAATAAAAGCGGTATTTAAAGCGGATAAAGGCCATTTACACCATAGATTAGTTGCAAAGGGATTTAGTCAAAAGCAAGCAGTTCTTATTTTATATGGAATAAGTGCAATATTTGGAATGTTTGCGGTAATATTATGTGACAGTGGAATTTGGAAGGCGTTATCATTTTTGTTAATTGTGATAGTGGCAGTTGCGTTAGGATACAAAAACTTTTCTGTTGAAAGAACAGGAAATGAACAATATGAATGTACTCAATGTAAGTATATTTATAATCCAAAGTTTGGAAATGAGAAAGCAGGAATTGCAAAAGGAACAAAGTTTGACGATTTACCAGATGACTGGGTTTGCCCAGTTTGTGGGGAAGGAAAGGATATGTTCCAAATTCACGAATAAAGAATTCAAATTTTAATAAAACAATAATAAATAAAATTATAAAAAAGGAGACAAAAATGCAAGACAAAATAATGAAATTTTTAGCATATGGCGGAAAAATATCAGTAGTATGTGCAAGCACAACAGAACTTGTAGAAGAAGCAAGAAAAATACATGATTTAAGCCCAGTAGCAACAGCAGCATTTGGAAGATTACTTACAATTTCAGCAATAATGGGAAATGAAATGAAAAGTAAAGAAGATAAATTAACAGTTCAAATGAAAGGAAATGGACCAATTGGAACAATGCTTGTAACAGCAGACAACTTCCCAAGAGTAAAAGGATATGTAGCAAATCCAGTTGTAGACTTACCATTAAATGATATGGGAAAATTAGATGTTGGTGGAGCAGTTGGAAATGCAGGATTCATAAATGTTATAAAAGACATTGGATTAAAAGAACCATATGTTGGAATATGCCCACTAATTTCAGGAGAAATAGCAGAAGACTTTGCAGAATATTTTGCAAAATCAGAACAAAAAAATACAGCAGTTGCTCTAGGTGTTTTAGTAGATAAAAATGGAGTTAAATCAGCAGGAGGGTATATAATTACTCCAATGCCAGATGCAACAGATGAAGAAATATCAAAAATAGAACAATCAATATTTAAAGCAGGAGCAATTTCAAAAATGTTAGATAAAAATATGACATTATTAGAAATAGCAAAAGCTGTAACAGGTGATGCAAATGTTCAATTAATCGAAGAAAATATAACACCAGTATATGAATGTGACTGTTCAAAAGAGCACATGGAAGATGGACTTGCAACATTGGATAAAGATGTTTTAAAAGAAATGATTGAAGAAGATGGAAAAGCCGAATTGGTTTGCCACTTTTGCAATAAAAAATATGAATTTTCTAAGGAAGAATTAGAAGATATATTAGAAAAAAATAAAAATAATTAAAGTGTTCGCTTGTTTTTTAGATATAAATGTTGTATAGTAGTGAACATAGGAAATGAGATAAACGGATGTGGTTTGCCTCCAATAAAGGAGGTGAGGCGTATGATAGAAACAACTTTATTAAACATTATATACATACTATTTTATTCTTTAATTGGAATAACTATCATTGCGTTTGCCTTAATTATAGCAATAGTTGTAATTTTGCGTAAACAAAAATAACCAATAAAAAACACATCTGTAATTGACCGTTGTAGATGTGTTTTTATATCAATACTTCGGCAAACCACTTTTGTGGCCTCTCCATTTCCTATAAATATTATATCATAATATAAAAAAAAGTCAATAAAAAAGGAGAAGATAAAAAATGGAAAATAAAGTATTAATATTTGGACACAAAAATCCAGACACAGACACAATTTGTTCTGCAATGGTAAAAGAAATTTTAAACAAAAAAAGAGGATGCGAAAAATCAAAAGCAGTAAGATTAGGAAATGTGAATAAAGAAACACAATATGCATTAAATTATTTAGGAATGGAAGCACCAGAATTAATAGAAAAAGTAGAAGAAGGACAAGAAGTAATACTAGTAGACCACAACGAATTTAACCAAAGTGTAGAGGGAATAGAAAAAGCAAAAATTATAGAAGTAGTAGACCATCACAGAATATCAAACTTTGAAACATCAGAACCACTATATTACACAGCAAGACCATTTGGATGTACATCAACAATACTATTCGAAGAATTTAAAACATCAGGAATAGAAATTGAAAAAACAGAAGCAATATTAATGGCAAGTGCAATAATTTCTGATACATTATTATTAAAATCACCAACAACAACAGACCATGATAGAAAAGCATTAGAAGAATTAGGAAAAATAGCAGGAATAAACATTGAAGAATATGGACTAGAAATGTTAAAAGCAGGAACAGATTTAGACGATTTTTCAGCAAAAGAATTAATAAATCTAGATGCTAAAAACTTAGATAAAGACGGAACAAAATTTGTTATAGCACAAGTAAATACTGTAAGTATTGAAGATGTTTTAAAAAGACAAAATGAATTAGAAGAAGCAATAAATAATGCAATTGCAGAAAAAGGATTATCTTTATTTGTATTAGCAATAACAGATATATTAAACAGCAACACAGAAATCATTGCGTTAGGAACAAAAACAGATGCAGTTGAAAAAGCATTTGATAAAAAATTAGAAAATAACAGAGCATTCTTAGAAGGGGTTGTTTCAAGAAAGAAACAATTGTTACCAGTTATTGATAAAAATATATAAATGTAATTTTGGGGTACCGAAAGGGTACCTTTTTTAATTTTTCCATACTTGAAAATTTTTCAAAAATTTGTATTTCCGTAGGACTTGACAAAATGAAAAAAAAATTATATACTATGAAACGTGTCTTAGAAAAATTAATATAATAATATAAGGAGTAAAGAAATGAAAATAAAACTAAATATAAAAAGCACAATATTCATGGCACTAATAGCAATAGCAAGTTTGCTTTTTATAAACATAAGCTTTGCAGCAAACACAGGAAAGGTAATGGTCGAAACAGCAAAACTTAGGGAACAAGCAAATACAGACTCTAAAGTATTAGAACTAGCATCACAAGGTGAAGAAGTAGAAATATTAAAAGAAGAAGACGAATGGTACAAAGTAAAATACAAACAAGTAACAGGGTATATAAGAAAAGACCTAATACAAGCAAATAGCAAAGACGCTGCAAACACAAACCAATCAACAAAAGAAAACGAAACACAAAACACAGCAGAAAATACAACAGAAAATACAACAGAAAATACAACAGAAGAAAATAATAAAACAATAGAAAAAACAGACACAAATAAAACAGAAAATATAGAAGAAATCGTCAAAAATGAAAAAGTTAAATTATTAGAAGATGTTAAACTTAAATTAATACCATTAATAAGCTCAATAGAATTAAATGAAGTGAAAAAAGATGAAGAAGTAGAGATTACAGAAACATTAGGAGACTGGATAAAAATAAAAAAAGCAGATGGAAAAGAAGGATGGATGACAAGAAGAATAACAACTGCTACAGGAGAAATAAGAGTACTAGTGGGATTAATTGAAAGTACAGAAAATAATACAACAAAAACAGAAGACACAACAAACACAGAAAATACAACAAACGAAACACAAACATCAACAAAAACACAAGAAACAAGCACAACAAAAACAATGTATGTAAATTCACAATCTGTAAATCTAAGACAAAAAGCAGATAAAACATCACAAGTAATAAAATCATTAACATTAAACACAAAAGTAACAGTACTATCAAGTACAAACGGATGGGCATATGTAGATGTAAACGGAGCAAAAGGATATGTTGCAGAAAATCTATTAACATCAACAAAAAAAGAAACATCAAGAAGTGGACTTACAACAAGAGAGAAAGAAACAAAAACATCAAGCAAAACAGAAAGTACAACAACAAATACTACATCAAAAGCAAATACTACAAAATCAAACACAACTGCATCAGCATCAGCAAGTTCAGTTGTATCATATGCAAAACAATTTTTAGGATGTAAATATATATATGGTGGAACATCACCAAGTGGATTTGACTGCTCAGGATTTACACAATATATATATAAACATTTTGGTGTGAATTTAAACAGAACAGCAGCGGCACAATATAGCAATGGTAAATCTGTAACAAATTTACAAGCCGGAGATTTAGTAATGTTTGGAAAATCAGGAATAAATCATGTTGGAATATATATCGGGGGAAATACATTCATACATGCTGCAAATCCAAGCAAAGGAGTTAGAACAGATTCAATGTCAACAGGATATTACAAAACAAACTATGTAGGAGCAAGAAGAATATTCTAAGACCAGGGTTCTAAACAAATTTAGAACACAACAAAAAAGCAACATAGGAGGCAATATTGAAAAGACCGATTTTAGTTGCAATTATAGGATATATATTAGGTATAATAGTGGGACTATACTTACACACAAGTATAGTCCCGTTTTGTATATGTATAGTTGCAGCACTTATAATTTATAAAAAAATAACAAAAAAGAAAAAAGGTAACAAATTAAAATTATTTTCAATAAAAAGATATTTTAGATATATTAAAATATTTATTAATTCAAAAATCATAATACTGATAATAGTAACATCAATTATTTCAAACACTTTAGTTTTAATACAAAATTCAAATTACGAAAAAACATATACACAATTAGCAAGTAAAGAAACAATTGAATTAACAGGAACAATTATAAGTAACAAAGAAGAAAAAACATATTATAACAAATATAAAATTGAAACTAAAATTAAAAACAAAAAATACAGATTCTATATTATGGTAGACAAGAATAAAAGGATTGAATATGGCGACAAAATACAATTAAAAGGTACATATATAAAACCAGAGATACAAAGAAATTACAAAGGATTTGATTATTCAAATTATCTAAAACAACTAAAAATCTATGGAACAATAAAATGTAGTAAAATTGAGAAAATAAAGAAAAACCAAACCAACATAATGTTCCAGACATCAAATAAAATAAAAGAAAAAATAATAGAAAATACAAAACAAATTCTAAATGAAGAAGAAGCATCAGTCTTTTTAGGATTAATGCTAGGATATAAAAATGACATTGACGAAAACACACAAAATAATTTTAGAAATGCAAGTATGGCACATATTTTAGCAGTTTCAGGTATGCATATTTCATATGTGATTCTAGGAGTAAATCTAATATTTAAAAGAATTCTAGGAAAAAGAAAAACATACATTTTGAGTATCTTTGTCCTAATATTTTATATGTTTATAACAAATTTTGCACCATCTGTAACAAGGGCAGGCATTATGGGAATTTTATTATTGATATCTAAAATTATATATACCAAAAATGATATTTACACATCAATGTCAATATCGTTATTTGCAATTTTAATATATAATCCATTTTTAATCTTAAATTCTGGATTGCAATTATCATATTGTGGTGTTTTAGGAATCATAATTTTAAACAAAAATATAACAAAAATACTAGAAAACATAAAAATTAAAAACAAATTTTACAAGTACAAAATTAAACCACAAATACAGAAAACACTAGATAAATTAAAAGAAATAATGTCAATTTCCTTGTCAGTACAATTATTTATATTGCCAATTATCATAGAGAATATGAACACATTTAATCCATATTTTTTAATCTCAAATTTATTCTTAAGTATCTTTGTTGCTCCAATAGTAATTTCAGGATTTATTTTCATGGTTATCATTTTAATAAACTTAAAATTAGCAAAAATATTATCATTTATCATAAATATTGGAATGAAAATTTTAATATTAACTTCAAATATTGGAAAATTGAAATTTGCAAAAATTTATATTCCAACACCAAGCATATTTCATACTATTTTGTATTATTTACTTTTGGGTACATCGTTATATATATGCAATGTTTATCTTGCTAAAAAGCCAAATACAACTCAAATAAGGGTAAGAAATTTAATAGCAATTATAAAGATGAAAGTACGAAATAAAAAACGAGATATTAGAAGAATTTTATCAGCAACAATTTTAATATTTTTAGTTATAAATTTAATACCCAAAAACTTAAAAATCTATTTTATTGATGTCGGTCAGGGCGATTCAACATTTATTGTAACACCACAAAATAAAACTATTTTAATTGATGGAGGAGGCAGTACTGATTTTGATGTTGGTAAAAACACATTATTGCCATATTTACTAGATAGAGGCTATAACTCAATTGATTATATTATTCCAAGCCATTTTGATAACGACCACATTGGCCGGTTTGTTATATATAATGCAAGAAATTAAGGTGAAAAACATCATAATAGGAAAGCAATATGAAACATGTGAAAATTATGAAAAATTCAAAAAAATAGTGAAAGAAAGAAATATAAAAGTCAAAACTGTTGAAGCAGGGCAGAGGATAAACATCGAAAATAATTTATATTTTGATGTTTTGTGGCCAAGCCGGTAGTAATATGATTTCTGAAAATGCTATTAATAATAATTCTTTAGTATGCAAACTTAAATTTAAAAAATTTTCTATGTTATTTACAGGTGATATTGAAGAAGTTGCAGAAAAAGCAGTACTTACAAAATATAATCAAAAGAGTTTGAAAGCAACTGTACTAAAAGTAGCACATCACCGGTTCTAAAACATCATCAACAAAAGAATTTTTAGATTCTGTTAAACCTCAATATGCAATAATTGGAGTAGGAAAAAATAATAAATTTGGTCACCCTGCAGATGTTACAATACAAAATTTACTAGAAAGAAAAATCAAAATATATAGAACAGATGAAATGGGGGAAGTAGTTTTAAAAACAAATGGAAAAAGTTTAAAATTTATTCCGTTTATAAAATAATATAGGGATCATCAATACTCCACTTAATTTTATGGGCAATGATTTGTAAGAAATGAATAAAATAAGAAAAATCTGTAAATAATAAAAGAAAAATTTACGGAGGAAATCATATGAAAAAAATATGGATGATTATACCAATAATATTAGTTATATTAGTTGGAATTGCAGTTGGAAGATTAATATTTAATAACAAGGAAAAATTGGCAAATAAAAATAATGTAATACAAAACGAGATAAATATTGTATCAGAAAAAGTAACAGATGACTGTATAGAAGAACAAAATATTCAAGAAGAAGTAGAAACAAATTCACAAGAAGAAAAAATATCGCCTAATTGCTTATTGATTTTAAAGAAATATTATGAAGAGTGTAACCACACAATTAAAGAATATGTTGATATTCCAATGGATTTAGTAAATAAAACAGAAGAGGATTTAAAACGAGAATATCCATATTGGCAAATAGAAAAATATTCAAGTAATGAGATTATTTTATATAAAGAGTTTAATAGTAATTGTGGACAACATTTTCTTGTAAAAGAAGATGAGGGGAAAATTACAGTTTATAAAGTAAATGAAAATGGTGAAGAAGAAGTATATGAAAAGACAGAAATTTCAGTTGAGTATTTATCTGAAACTGATAAAATTAAAATAATGGAAGGAATAAAAGTTAATGGAATAGAAGAGTTAAATCAATTACTTGAAGATTTTGAATAAAAAAAGCTAATGTTTTTATCCATTAGCTCTTTTTATGCTTCTTAAAACTCCATTTATCTTTAACCACAACATTTTTAGTCTCTTTACTTAAATCACTTTTATCAATAAAACCACCTTGATATAAGCATTTAACATACATAACAAGAGAGAAAACAGTGCAAACCAAAGCACAACAATAAATACCTAAATCTAAATATTCCCAAATGCCAGTAAGAGCAAGTTGTTTAATAAATAATGTAACAACAATTGCTAAGTAAAACAAAACTGTAGCCAATTTTCCATACCACTTACTATAAACAACCACATCTTTTCCATAAAGGAAAGAAGCGCCCACAACCATTATTAATTCTTTAAGAACAACAATAGCTAAAATCCATACAGGAATAATTTTTACACTAACTAAAGCAGCAAGCACAGAAATTTGAGTTAATTTATCGGCTAAAGGATCCATCAGTTTTCCAAAGTTAGAAACTAAATTAAATTTTCTAGCAATAAATCCATCTAGAACATCTGTTAAGCCGGAAATTGTGAAAAATATAATTCCTAAAATGTAGTTTCCATCAAATATGGCTCTTAAAATAATTGGTATAAATATAAATCTTATTATTGTTAATATATTTGGTATATGTTTAAACATCGTTTTTTACTCCCTTTTACAATACTTTTTGTTTTGCATTAAAATATTATTAAACTTTAATGCAAAACTTCAAAAGTAAGCTTATCATTTTTTAAATCAACATCAATAGTTTGCCCATCAACAACTTCAGAACGAAGAATCATATCAGAAATTTCATCTTCAACATATCTTTGAATAGCCCTTCTCAAAGGTCTAGCACCAAATTTAATATTAGTACCTTTATCCAAAATAAATTGTTTAGCAGAATCAGAAATTTTAAAAGAAATATCCTTATGTTTCAAAGCCTTAACAGTATCTGCAAGCATCAAATCAACAATTTGTAATAATTCTTCTTTATTCAAAGAATTAAATACAATAATTTCATCAACTCTATTCAAAAATTCAGGTCTAAAAGTTTCTTTTAAACTATCTTCAATCTTAGATTTATCAACAGTTTGTTTTCCAAAACCAATAGAATTATTATTTAAATTTGAACCAGCATTTGATGTCATAATTATAATTGTATTTGCAAAACTAACAGTATTACCTTGTGAATCTGTAAGTTTTCCGTCATCTAATACTTGTAATAAGATATTAAATACATCTGGGTGAGCCTTTTCAATTTCATCTAAAAGTATAATTGAATAAGGTTTTCTCTTAACTTTTTCAGTTAATTGACCTGCCTCGTCATAACCAACATATCCTGGAGGTGCGCCTATTAATTTAGCAGTAGAGTGACTTTCCATATATTCAGACATATCAACTCTTATTATTGAATCTTCTGAACCAAACATTTCATATGCAAGTGATTTTGCAAGTTCTGTTTTACCAACACCAGTAGGTCCAACAAAAATAAATGATGGTGGCCTTTTTTCATTTTGAAGTCCTGCTCTATTTCTTCTAATAGCTCTAGAAACAGCACTTACGGCTTCTTCTTGACCAATAATCCTTTTATGAAGATTTGTCTCTAAATTTAATAATTTTTGAGTTTCTGCTTCAGTAATTTTCTTAACAGGAATTTTTGTCCAGTTTTCAATAACTGTAGCAATGTCTTGAAGTGTAAGATTTCTAGGCTTCATTTTTTTCTTTAATTTATCAATATCTTCTATTAATTTGCATTCTTGAGTTTTCAAATCTGCAAGTTTTTGAAATTCTTCGTCAGTTTCTGCTTGGTCAAGTTCGGCTTTTTCTGCTTGAACTTTTTCTAATTCTTTACTTAAAACTTCTAGTTTAAATAAATCTTTATTTTCTAAGTTAATTCTAGAACAAGCCTCGTCTAAAATATCTATTGCTTTATCTGGTAAAAATCTGTCGTGAATATATTTTTCAGACATTTCAACAGTTTGACGAATAACATCTGTTGATATTTTTACTTTATGATATTCTTCATAATATTTTTTTATACCTTCCAAAATCTTAATTGAATCATCAACATTAGGCTCTTCAACTAAAACTTGTTGAAATCTTCTTTCCAAAGCAGAATCTTTTTCAATATATTTTCTATATTCTTTTAAAGTAGTTGTTCCAATTAATTGAATTTCACCATTAGATAGGGAAGGCTTTAAAATATTTGCAGCATTCATAGAATGTTCACCATCACCTGCACCTATTATATTGTGAATTTCGTCAATAACTAAAATGATATTTCCGTATTCCTTACATTCGTCAATAATGCCTTTCATTCTAGACTCAAATTGACCTCTAAATTGAGTTCCAGCAATAACTGAAGTCATATCTAGAAGATAAACTTCTTTATTTAAAAGTTTTGCAGGAACATTTTGGTTAGCAATTTTTATTGCTAATCCTTGAGCTATTGCAGTTTTACCAACACCTGGTTCACCGATTAAACAAGGATTATTTTTAGAACGTCTATTCAAAATTTGTATTACCCTTTGGATTTCTTTATCTCTACCAATAACTATATCTAATTGATTATTTTTAGCCTTGTTTGTTAGGTTAGTTCCATATGTGTCTAGGTATTTTTTCTTTTTATTTGTTTTTGTTTCTTTCTTTTTTGCATTTTTTGTTTGTTTTTTATTATCATTTTGTTGATTCTCTTCCTCTTTGTGTTGACGTGGTTTTAACATACTTGAGAAGATTGAACCTAAAGGAATTGCGGCTCCTGCAATTTTTGGTCTTTCTTCATCATCATCTTCACTATCTTCATCATCTATATCACCAAAAGTAATAGCACCATCAATATTTTCTATATCATTTATATCTAAGTTTTCAGCAAAATCTTTAAATATACTTTCTAATTGTTTATTCATATCTGCCAAATTTATTTTATCTTTAGACAATAGGTTTTGTTGGTTAGCCAAAACTTCTGTTGCATCAATGCCTCTTTTTTTAGCACAGTCATAGCATAAACCTTCCATTGTCTTTTTTCCATTATCTATTTTTTCATAAAAAAGTACTGCTGGATTTTTCTTACATTCTGAACATATCATAACTTTCTAATTCCTCATTTCTTTGTTTTTTTCAATATTATATATAATAACTCAAAATTAAGAAATAGTCAATATTTTTAGAATAAATGAGTGAGGTTAAATAAGTTGCAAAAATATGTCGAAATATATATAAATATGCGATGAAAATATTGAAAATAGTACAAAAAACTATTGAAATTTTATGTAAAATGTGTTACTATCAAATAGTTACTTATAAACAAGCACAGATTAGGAGGTAAAATGTTAGAATTTACATGGTTACGAATGGGAAACTTTGAGGTTAAAAAAGATGGAGAAGCAATTGCAACGATTTCTCCATCAACACCCGAAAGGAGCAGTATCTCATTCGAAGAGTCTTTTAAGGGAAACAGGGAAAAAGAAAGTCAGAAAATTATCAAAGCTTTCTTTACCAAAGGCAAAAAGACTCTTGAGACAGCAATAGCATAACGTTTACCGTAGGTCTTCCATTTAGGAGGACCTATTTTTAAATTGACCTAAACTCATAAAAATGGTATAATTAAAAAGTGAATACAAGAAATTTAAGAAAGGAGAACATGATATACTTAAAAATTTAAATATATCATACAAATGGAATATGAAATTAGAATTACCAAAAAAACATAAAATGCCCAAAAGAAGAAAAATAACATATATTGTACTAATATGTATATGTGCATTAGCAATATCAGTAGCAATAGGAACACAAATACTAGGAAATGATGTAGTAGACAATATATTTGGATTAAACAAAATAACAAAAAGAACAGAAGAAGAGGAAGCTGCGTTAAAAGTAAACTTTGAATCACTTTTAGACAACACATTAATAGATAAAGGAAATTATACAGTTCAAAAAAACAACCAAGACAAAGAAATAATTTATACAGAATATAGCAAACAAGAAAAAAAGAATAACCATGAATTAGATGTGAATTTACCATATATAAATATTAAAAATGAAGAAGTAAACAAATTCAATAAAGAAATAAAAAATACATTTGAAGGAAAAGCAGAAGAAGTATCACAAAATACAGACGAAAATATATTATACACAGTTAAATACAAAGCAAGTATAAAAGAAAATATATTATCACTAATTATATATTCAGACCTAAAACAAAGTTCAAGTGCACAAAGAGTAATAGTACAAACATTTAACTACGATTTATCTCAAAACAAAACATTAACATTTGAAGATACAATAAATGAATTCGAGTTAAAGAAAAATGAAGTTCAAACAAAAATTAATACAGATATTCAAAATGAGGAAAATAAATCAGAAGAACTAATAAAATTAGGATACAATGTATTTTCAAGAGACACAAAAAGCGACATATACAAAGTAGAAAATATATCTGAATACTTTATTTATAACAACAATATTTATGTAATATTTGCATATGGAAATGATAAAATGACAAGTGAAAAAGATATTGTAATAATATAAAAAAATTAGCTAGGAACCTTTAAGGAACCTAGCCTTTTGAAAATAAAAGGGGATGTTTTTTTATTTGAGTCAGTTAACTTACTGACTATGGTTGTATTATAATAATGTTTTTTGTCCATTGTGTGAATTAAAAGTGAAGAATCTATTAAAATTTAATAAATTCTTCATTTTTCAAAAGTTTATATATTTATCAAAAGTTAAGGTTGTTCACCTAATGTTAAAGTAATTTCTTTCTCTTTTCCATCTCTATTTATCTTTAACTTCATTTCATCACCAATTTGATGAGAATTTTTAATCTCATTTAATTCATCCATTGATTTGATAGTTTTTCCGTCTGCTTCAATAATTACATCACCAGATTTTAAACCACCTTTTTCTGCAGATGAGAAATCTTCAACAGATTTTACATAAACACCAGTAACTAAATTATATTTTTTAGCAGTTGTTTCATCTAAATCAATACCAGAAATTCCAATAAAAGGTCTTTTAACTTTACTATATTGAATCAATTGTGAAGTAATATCAGTTGTAGAATTTATAGGAATAGCAAAACCAATTCCTTCAATGCCAGAACCTGACAATTTTAATGTATTAATTCCAATAACTTTACCTTGAGCATTAACTAATGCACCACCACTATTACCAGAGTTTATAGCAGCATCAGTTTGAATACATGTATATGTTTTACCATCAGAATCTGTAATTTTTCTATTAACTGCACTTACAATACCAGTTGTAACAGTACTTGTCATATTAACAGGATTTCCAACGGCCATAGCAAATTCACCAACTTTAACATCATCAGAATCAGCAAATTCGGCTTTTGTTAAACCAGTTTTTTCAATTTTTATAACTGCCAAATCAGTTTGTTCATCTTGGCCAACAATTTTTGCTTCATATTCTGTTTCATCATTAAATAATGTTACTGTGACTTTTGTAGCCTCTGAAATTTGATAATATGAATTTGATTCAGAAGAACTTGAAGACACAACATGGTTATTTGTTAAAATATATCCATCTTCACTTATTATAATTCCTGAACCAGAAGCAGTTGCACTTGTAGAACCACTTCTACCAAATATTGAAGTTGAATTTACAGTATATTCAATTTTGATTCCAACAATTGATGGTAAAATCTTATTTGCTGCATAAACAGAAGTGTCTGAGTAATTTTCTAAAGATGTTTGTTTTACATATCCATCAGATTTTGTTGAACTATTATTTGTTGTACTTATAGAAGATGTTCCTGTGCTCCCAATAATTTTTGTTCTAATAGAAGGAACTCCAAAACATGTTCCTATTACAACTGTACATCCTACAATACCACTAACAAATGGTAGCATTACACTTTTTCCAAATCCTGAGTGTACTTTTTTTGTTTTTTCATAAGATGATGAACCTGTTACAGGAATTGCTTTAAATTTTGAATTATTTTGTTCTTTTTCGTCCATTTTTTATACCTCCTAAATTAATGCGGTCATTTCCTGCGTACCGCATTTACTATATATAATAACCTAATTCTTTATTAGAATACAATAGTATTGTGAACTTTTTGTGAAAAAAGTGTTACATTTTAGTTACAATTTTCAGCCTATTAAAATAATTAGGGTAGCAGCAACTTACAAATTAATTATTTCAATAGATTGTAAACAATAATTTTATGGATTGTGTATTGTAACAACAATTTAAAAAAGAAAAATCTTTAATTTTCAAAAAATCTTGATTTAGGAAACTCATATATAGTATAATAAGAAAAAAGATTTTGACCTTTGGAAGGGATGGTATAGAAAATGAAAAAAAATAATGGAATAACAATGGTAGTATTAGTTATAACAATTGTATTGCTATTAATACTAGCAGGTATATCAATAAATACAGGTAGTAATATAATAAAAAGATCAGAATTAGAAAACTTAAAAACAGATATGTTATTAATAGAAGTAAAAGCAAAAGAATATGTAGAAAATGGGAACTTCAGTTTAGGAACAACCTTTGATAAAATAACAGATGAAAACGAAAAAAGCAAAAGAATAGAAACAGCAAAATCAAAATTAAAAGGAACAGAAATAAAAAATTCAAGTGAACTAAATTCGAATTTAGGAATAACAGAAGAAAAATTTAATCAGGAACAAGCAAATCAAATTTACTACTACAAATTATCATCACAGGATATGAAAGATATGGGGATATCTAACGAAGATATTAATGGAATAAAAGGAGAATGTATAGTAAGATATGACATAAAAAACAATGGATTAGAAATATATAATACAGAAGGATTTAAAAATGGTGATAAAACATACTATTCACTAAGTGAATTAGAAAACCTAGACTTATAATAACAACTTGAATTTAAAAAGAGATGAGAAAAACTATTCGTATACAAAATTTATAAAGAAATTTTCTACACAATATATAAATAAAAGAAATGAAGGAATAACAAATGAAAGAAAAAGAAGAAGAAAGATTAACAAATTTAAAACAAATAGAAAAAGAATTACATGAAAAAGGATTTAAAAATATATGTGGAATTGATGAAGCCGGAAGAGGACCTCTAGCAGGTCCTGTTGTTGTTGCAGGAGTAATAATGCCAGAAGGCTCAATGATAGAAGGAGTTAATGATTCAAAAAAAGTATCTGAAAAGAAAAGAGAATTACTTTATGATAAAATAATCGAAGAAGCAATTAGTTACTCAGTAGCAATAATTGGTCAAGATGTAATTGATGATATTAATATTTTAAATGCAACAAAGAGCGGAGTTACAAGTGTTGTTAAAGGGCTAGATGTTAGACCTGATTTGATTATTATAGATGCACTTCAACATATTGATACAGACGGTGTACCTTATGATTCAATAATAAAAGGAGATGCAAAGTGTTATTCAATTGCAGCGGCTTCAATTATTGCAAAGGTTACAAGGGATAGAATTATGAGAGAGTGGGATAGTGTTTATCCTCAATATGGTTTTGCTAAGCATAAGGGATATGGTACTGCTCAACATATTGCGGCAATTAAGGAGTATGGATTGTGTCCAATTCATAGGAGAAGTTTTACAGGACATTTTATTTAGGATGTAAAAATTTTAATTAATAGGAAGTGAATTCATGAATATTCTAGAAATAATAGAAAAAAAGAGAGAAAAACAGGAATTAACAAAACAAGAAATTGAATACTTTGTAAAAGAATATGTTGAAGGAGAAATTGCAGACTACCAAGCAGCAGCATTAGTAATGGCAATATTCTTAAATGGAATGACAAAACAAGAAACAACAAACTTAACACTAGCAATGGCACATTCAGGAGAAATATTAGACTTATCAAAATTAAACAAAACAATAGTAGACAAGCACTCAACAGGAGGGGTAGGAGACAAAGTGTCAATTTGCTTACTACCACTAGTTGCATCACTTGGAGTACCAGTTGCAAAAATGTCAGGAAGAGGACTAGGATTTACAGGAGGAACAGTTGACAAAATGCAATCAATACCAGGATACAAAACAGACATAGATATCAACAGTTTTATAAAAAATGTGGAAAACGTTGGTATAAGTATGATATCACAAACAATGAACTTAGCTCCAGCAGATAAAAAACTATATGCACTAAGAGATAGTATTGCATGTGTTGAAAGCATCCCATTAATTGCATCAAGCATAATGAGTAAAAAAATAGCAAGTGGCGCAGAAAAAATTGTATTAGATGTAACTGTTGGAAAAGGTGCATTTATGAAGAATATGGAAAATGCAGAACTACTTGCAAATGAAATGATAGAAATAGGAAAACTTGCAAATAGAGAAACAGTATGTGTACTAACAAATATGAATGAACCACTTGGATTTGCAGTAGGAAACAACTTAGAAGTAATAGAAGCCATTAAATTTCTAAAAGGTGAAATGCCAGAAGACTTGAAACAAGTAGTATTGGAACTTGGAGCATATATGATAAAACTTGCAGGACTAGGCGAAAACTTAGAAGAAAATAAAAACAGAATGCTAGAAAATATTTCAAATGGAAAAGCATTAAAAAAATTTATAGAAATGGTAAAAAATCAAGAAGGAGACATTTCATATTTAGAAGATACTAATAAATTTGAAAAAGCAAAAATAATTGAGCCAATTATAGCAAAACAAGATGGATATATTCAAGAAATGAATGCAGAAGAAATCGGAAAAGTGGCTTGTGGACTTGGAGCAGGAAGAGTTAGAAAAGAAGATAGCATAGATTATACTGTAGGAATTATTTTAAATAAAAAAGTAGCAGATAAAGTAACAACAAGAGAGGTCTTAGGATATATTTATGCAAATAGTCAAGAAAAATATAAAGAAGCAGAAAGAAAATTAGCAGAAATTATAAAAATAAGTGATAACAAAATTGAAAAAGAACCAACAATTTTTGGTATTTGCAAATAAATTATTGAAATAGAGTATATTTTAGTGATATAATATAAAAAGTACAAAAATAAAGGAGTGAAACATAATGAAAAACAATAAAGAGAAAAAAATAAAAAATAAAGAACAAAGAAAATATGATAAAGGACAAGTATTTGTAAAAATAATGGCAGGAATACTAGCAATATTAATGGTATTATCAATAGCAGCATCACTAATATTTGCATTAATCTAGAAAAAAATTCTCAAAAATTGAGAGAAGGTGTAATATGGAAAAAAGTATAAGTAGTAGTTGGATGAATTTTTATAATGAAAATATTGTAAAAGGCTTTCAAAATTTAAGTGAAAACCCATTTACATTATTTACAACAATATTAGATTTAGTAATAGTAATATTTTTATTATACTGTTTTGTAAAAATGGTAAAAGGCTCAAGAGCATGGCAATTAATAAAAGGAATAGCATTTTTAATAATTGCAACATGGCTTAGCGGATTACTAAATTTAAAAATATTAAACTCAATTTTAACAGGAATAATGAATTGGGGAGTAATAGCAATAATAGTAATATTCCAACCTGAATTAAGAAGAGGATTAGAACAATTAGGAACAAATAAATTTACAAAATTTTTCGGCTTAGATAGTGATTTAGCAACAAAAACAAAAGAAGATATTTACAAAGTTGTAATTGCAGCAACAGAACTTTCTAAAACAAAAACAGGTGCATTAATTGTACTTGAAAGAGATATAAATATTCAAGATATTATAGCAACAGGAGTTCCAATGAATTCAGAAATATCACCACAATTATTAGTAAATATATTTGTACCAAAAACACCATTGCATGATGGAGCAGTAGTTATAAGTAATAACAAAATAGCAGCGGCAGCGTGTGTGTTACCACTTGCAGACGACCAAGACATTGCAAAGGAATTGGGAACAAGACATAGAGCGGCTATTGGAATTTCAAAAGAATCAGATAGTATTGTTGTAGTAGTCTCTGAGGAAACTGGTAAAATTTCTGTTGCAAAAGATGGAACATTAATTGCAGATGTTAGAGAAGATGTTTTGAAAAAAATCTTAATAAGTAACATTGTTACAAAAAGATTCACACAGAAAAAAACTGAAAGAAATAATAAATTAGAAATTATAAAGAAAAAGTTTAGTACAAAAACAAAAAATGAAAATACAGAAGAAACAAAAGAATAAAACAAATCTGAAAAATTAAAGATTTTTTCAGAAAATGATTATAAAGTCGCTAATATGGCGACTTTTATAGTACAAGAAATAAAGCTACTTTGTATATAAGAAAGGGAAAAATAAAAATGAGAAATATAAAACTAACAATAGAATATGATGGAAAAGACTTCAATGGTTGGCAAAAACAACCAACAAAACTAAATATTCAAGGTACAATTGAGCAAGCAATAAAAATTGTAACAGGAGAAGAAGTAGACTTGATGGCATCAGGAAGAACAGATGCAGGAGTTCACGCATATGGACAAGTTGCAAATTTTAAAACAAACTCAAATATCCCAATAGAAAAAATACCAATTGCATTAAACTCAAACTTAAAAAAATCAATAAGAATTATATCGGCAGAAGAGGTAGACGAGAGATTCCACAGTAGACTTACATGCAAAAGAAAAACTTATAGATATGTTATAAATAACTCTGAATTTTCATCTGCAATATATAGAAATTTAGAAACACATATTCCACAAAAATTGGATATTGAAAAAATGAAACAAGCAGCAAAATATTTTGAAGGAGAACACGACTTTAAAGCATTTAAAGCAAGCGGGACAAGCAGTAAAAGCAGTGTTAGAACAATCTACAAGGCAGTAGTTTATGAGATGCCAAATAATAGAATTTATATTGAACTTACAGGTAATGGATTCTTGTATAACATGGTTAGAATAATTGCCGGAACTTTGGTTGATGTTGGAACAGGAAAAATTCAACCGGAAGATATTGAAAAAATTATTGAGTCAAAGGATAGAAGTTTGGCAGGAAAAACTTTACAACCAAATGGGTTGTATTTAGTTGAAGTCAATTATGAATAAATAAATGTCAAAATATATCGAAAATTTCTTCTTGGTAATTGACATAAAATTATGGTAATATATGGTCATGCAATTAATTAGACGTTTATACGATACGAGTGAAAAAACTGAAAGAGATTAAAAGTAACAAAAAACAGCAAAAAGCATAAAATATAGTAAAAAGAAAATTCATCAAGGTGAAAGGAGAAAAGCAATGAACACATTACTTATATTTTTTGCATTACCAATAGCAATAATAATAATCTCAATAGCACTACAAAAAATATTCAAATGCCCATTTTTAGTAGCTGGAATAATATTTGCAATATTTTTAATAGTAACATTTGCAATAGGAAACTTAAATTACTTAGTAGCAACGATAGCATACACAATATTAGCATTTATAACAGCAATATTAACAAACATAATTTGCAGAATACTTAGAGAATTAGACAGAAGAGAAGAAGCAAACAATAACGATGGAAATTTGTTGACAATAAGTAGCAATGGATGTAATGGAGTTGAAAATGATTTGTTAACAATTAACGCAAGTTATCAAAACAATAATAGTAACAATACAGGTTCTTGCAGTTGCAACACATCAAATGACTCTATTGCAGTAAGAGCAAAAGTAATTCCAAATAACAACACAAATGGAAGAACAGGAAGTTTCTGTGGATGTTTTAGAAGAAGATAAAAAATGTTGTAGCAAACTATTAAAATAAATACAAAATATAAATAGTAAAAACGAATTTTGCAATAAAGTTTGCAAAGTTCGCTTTTTTATGTTAAACTAGTAAATGCGAAACATTTTAAAAATAAGGTTGAAAAACATTTTATCAAGTTTTTACCTTAAGAAAGGATATAAAAATGTTAGAAATTATAGAAGATACATTAATAGATGCAATAAAACTATTACCATTTTTATTTATAACATATTTGATTATGGAATATATAGAACACAAAATGGGACACAAAACAAAGCATGCAATAAAAAAATCAGGAAAATGGGGACCAATCATAGGAAGCATACTAGGAGTATTTCCACAATGTGGATTTTCAGTATCAGCAACCAATTTGTATGCAGGACGAGTTATAACATTGGGAACATTAATTGCAGTATATTTATCTACATCAGATGAAATGTTACCAATATTTATTTCAGAAGCAGTATCACCAATTATTATATTAAAAATATTAGGTATAAAACTTGTAATAGGAATGATTGCAGGAATAATAATAGATTTAATTGTTCATATTATAAACAACAAAATAATAAACAAACAAAATTCCAAAGAAATAGTAGAAGAAAATGAAGAAGACGAAATAGGGCATATATGTGAAGAAGAACACTGCCATTGTAACGAAAGTGGAATCCTAAAATCTTCAATACATCATACTTTGAGCATATTTTTATTTATAATAATAATTACATTTATTATAAATACAGTAGTACATTTTGTTGGAGAAGATACAATAGCAAGTTGGATATTGAACAAACCTGTTATAGGACCACTAATAACGTCACTAATTGGATTGATTCCAAACTGTGCGGCATCAGTAATAATTACAAATATGTATTTAGAAAATGTAATATCACTTGGAAGTATGATTTCTGGTCTTTTAACAGGAGCAGGAGTTGGACTTGCAGTATTATTTAAAACTAATAATAAAATAAAAGAAAATATTGGAATAATTGTTTTACTATATGCAATAGGAGCAATTTCAGGAATTATAATTGATTTAATTGGAATTGCATTATAGAAAAAAACTGTCAGTAGGTAATTAAACCTTTGACAGTCTTTTTATTATTTATTTTTCTTATTTTTTAAATTAACAACAATTGCATCCTCATTATCAAAAACATAATTAGAATCTGTTGTATCAGTTTGAACAGGATTTATTTCATTTCTTTCATCTACAAAATCCAATTTCTTAAGGTTAAATTTTTTCTTATTTAAACCATTTTCTGTGTCCTCAGTTTCAGTAGTTACACCATCTGAATATTTCCCAAAATCAAAAGTCTTGAATTTTTTAGGTTCCTTATATTTTGATTCCAAATAATTAAATTTACCAGGGCCAACCACAGGTTTACCATTAGAACCTCTAATCTTAAAAGCACAGTCTTTCTGGCCAAGAGTTTGTAATTTACCAGGTTTAAAGTAAGGTGTAAATTTCCATTCAACTCCGCCATGTTTTGATTCATATTTCATTTTATCAAAATCAATAGAATTAGTCATATTCCACTCTCTCTTTTGACCAAATTCATTACTCCACCATTCAAGTTCATCTATAACTCCGCCACCTGTAAATATTTTATTGATACAGTTTGCTAAAATAGTTTGTTTGTAATTTTCCTTACCACCGGAAACATTCAATTGTTCCAAGTTTTGAGCAGATATAACAGTACCAACTTTATATTTTCTATACATTGTAAAGATAGGTTCTGTTGCCTTACAAATGAAATCTGGGAACTCATCAATGTATAAGAAATTTGGAACTCTAGATTTTTCACTTCCAGGTCTTCTTAAAACTGCATTTTGCATAGAAATTAAGAAGAATAGTCCAAATGCCTTATGGCTTGAAGCACCTAAATCTCCACGTCTAGTACAAACAAATGTGATATCACCATTAGCAAGCATTTTATCAAAGTCAATATTATTATGTCTGTTACATAAAATAGACTTAACACCAGGTAATCTTAATAATTTATCTAATTGAGTTGTTACCGCATCTATATAAATTTCGGTATTTTGTCTATTAATACCATTTTTATAAAAGTTCTTTTTAAAATAAGCCAATTGAGTACTATATTTTTCTTTTAATTCAGCATCATGTGCTAAAATTTCACACATTTTTTCAACTAAATCAAAATTGTTAAACATTTCAAGCATATCTTTTAAGTTAGGTAACATTCCTTCATTCATTCTAGGATACATCTCTTTTAATAAAATTGAAACATTTTCAATTGCCTGTAAGACAACTGACTCTCTATAAGTTTCATCAGGTTCATCCTTAGAAATTTCAAGCATTGTCTTCAAAACAGAAGAGATTGTAATTGCAATTTTATTTGTATCATCATAAACAAATGGATTCAAACCAATTGAATTTTTATCTGAAGGGTCTATTATATTATAACTTAAACCAAAATTATCACATACGCTCATCATATGATCAGATATTTCTCTATCAGGAGATAGAACAGTTACACCACAATTTTTATAAGTGATTTCAGAGTTAGAATCTAAAATCATTTTTTTCATATAACCTTTATATACATCCTCATTGCCAGAAGTTGGGGCTAACATATTTAAATTAAAGTTAGCATTTAAATAATCATTATCATAAGGTTTTGTTAATGTTGCAATTCCAGTTTTTAATGCAGTAAATCCCATTTCCTTTGCAACTTCTCTAAAGAAAAATTTCTTTTCTAAATCTCTTGCAATTAAAGGTTCATAAACTAAAGATGTTTTACCAGTACCAGAAGCACCACATACAAACATTGATTGATATCTTGATGTTTCAGGAATTGTTATTTGAGCAGCAGTCTCACTATTTTGACATAGATATATATCACAAGTGTATGGACCGTGACCTTCTTTTTTATCTGATAAATCAATTCCACCATAATCCCAAATTGATTGAGTCATATCTTTACTATCATTTACACCAAAGTATAGAAAATTGAATACTTTTGGAATAATAAGTACTGGTAGTAAAAGTGTCAATGAGGTAAATGCAGGTCGTACTAAGTCAGAAAAGTCTGTAACTAAATCTACATATCCCGGATTAAATACAAGCAATAGCCATGCTCCTAAATTAAGCCATTGTATAAACATTGAAATAGCAATAACGCTTAAACCAATGATATAAATATTAAATAGTGTTACTTTTCTTTTTTTGGTAGATGCAAATTCTGAACTGCCTGAAAATAAAAATGCAAATATAGGACAGGCAAGTGCAAAAGTGTACATCAAAGGTCCCCAATATGAGTATGAAACACCTGTAAATAACATTAACATAAATTCAACGATTCTATCAACCGCTAAATATACTGTTAAAAGTGTAAGAACATATGTTGCAAAAGTATTTCTACTGGTGCCTAATTTTTTCAAAAATTTGTCTATTATTTTCATTATATAATTGCCCCTTTTTTTTATTATATTTTATTTCGTTATTTTATAATACTACATATCTATTATCCTATAAAATTGCGAAAAAAACAAGTATTTTTGGAAAAAAAGTGCATAAATAAAAGAATAAAAATCATACAAAAAACATATAATATTTAAAATAATATTAAATTTAGAGGAGAAAGCATAATGGAAGAATTTAAAAAAGAACAATTAATAAAAGAAAAAAGTGAAATAGAAAAAGAAATGGAATTAATAAAAAATATAATAAAAACAAGAGAAGAACTAAAAAGTGACAACAAAAATTTTGAATTTGCAGAACAAGAATTAGTTGATTATTATATATATCATATAAAAGCAAACCAAGCCAAATTAGATTATCTAATAAAATTAGCCAAAGCAAATGGAATAACAATAGATAGAATAAATCAAATAAAATACGAAAATTATGACGAAGAAATAGGGTAGAGTAAATCAACTTTTAAAAGATAAATAACAAAATTTTAATGAATATTTGTCCATATAAACTCATACAAATGTATAAATAAAGTATAAAGAGGGATGAATATGGACACAAATATAATTACATATTTAGCATGCATATGTTTTTTATTTATTTTTGGAAGAATATTTATAGTTCCAATAAAAAAGATTTTAAAACTTATTATTAACTCCATTTTAGGAGGACTAACAATATTTTTAATAAATCTTGTAGGAGGAATATGGGGCTTCCATATAGGACTTAATATTTTTACAAGTATATTAGTTGGAGTACTAGGTCTGCCAGGGGTAGTATGTTTAGTAATAGTAAAATTATTAATTTAAAAAAAGGATTGTAGACCCGTCCCCCAATCCCGAAAAAAACAGGAAAGAAGACATGCGTCCTCAATCCTGATTTTTATCTATTCAACTGTAACTGATTTTGCTAAGTTTCTAGGCTTATCAACATCTAGACCTTTTTCCTTAGAAATATGATAAGCAAGTAATTGTAATGGAACAATTGATAAAATAGGAGAAACAAAACAATTTGTTTCAGGAATATCAATTACAACATCAAACATACTCTTATCAATATTTTGGTTAGAAACAACCAAAGTTTTAGCACCACGAGTAATAACCTCTTGAATATTACTTACAGTCTTTTTAACTAAATCTTTATCAGTCATAACACCAATAACAGTAACACCATTCTCAATTAGAGCAATAGAACCATGTTTAAGTTCTCCAGCAGGATAACTTTCTGAATGGATATAAGAAATTTCTTTTAATTTCAAAGAACCTTCTCTTGCAACTGCTTCGTCAATACCTCTACCAAGGAAGAAAACATCTTTTTCTTGATAGATTTTTTTAGCAAATTTTGTAACTTCTTCATCACATTTTAAAACATCTTCTATTTTTTTAGGTAATTCCAAAATGCTTTTTTTAATATCAACTAATAAACTTTCATCAGATGTACCAAGTATTTCTGCAAAGTAAATTGCTAAAATAGTCATTAAAACAACTTGAGAAGTATATGCTTTTGTAGAAGCAACTGCTATTTCTGGTCCGGCATGTGTATAAATTGAATAATCTGCTTCTCTTGTTATAGAACTTCCAATAACATTAGTAATTGCAATAGTTTTAGCACCTTTTTCTTTTGATAATTTTAAAGCAGCTATTGTATCTGCAGTTTCTCCTGATTGAGATAAGAAAATACATAAAGTTTTGTCATCTACAATTGGATCTCTATATCTAAATTCTGATGCAATATCAACCTCTGTAGGAATTCTACAAAGTTTTTCTATAGAATTTTTTCCTGTAAGGCCTGCATGCATTGCTGTACCACAAGCAACAATATAAATTTTATTTAGGCTTGATAAATATTCTTTTGTAAATTTAAGTTCATCGAATTCACATTTTGAATTTACATTTACTTTAGCACCTATTGTCTCTCTAATGGCAGTAGGTTGTTCAAAAATTTCTTTTAACATGAAATCGTCATAACCTTCTTTTTCTGCTGCTGTAGCATTCCATTCAATAGACTGAGTTTTCTTTTCAATTTCATTTAAATCTTTATCATAAAATTTTGCAGAATCTTTTGTTAAAACAACAAATTCTAAATCATTTAAAAGATAAAAATCTTTTGTGTAAGAAAGTATAGCTGGTATATCTGAAGATAAATATTTTTCGTCCTCACAAGTTCCTATAACTAATGGGCTATCTTGTCTTACGACTATCATATTATCAGGGTAAAGACTTGAAATAACTTCAAGTGCAAAACTTCCTTTTAAATCTAAACAAGCATTTTTTACCGCTCTTAAAAATTTTAAATCATCATTTTCTGTATCTTTTGTAAAATAATAATGTATTAAATTAGGGATAACTTCTGTATCTGTTTGAGAATAGAATGTATATCCTTTATCTGTTAAAAATTTTCTTAATTCATTGTAATTTTCAATAATTCCGTTATGAACTACACTAAATGTTTTTGAATTATCTTGATGAGGGTGAGAGTTCTCCTTTGATGGCTTTCCGTGTGTTGCCCATCTTGTATGAGCGATACCAATAGTTCCTTCTAATTTATCAATTCCATCTAAATTTGATAAGTTTTTAACTCTTCCTTTATCTTTCATTATTGATAATCCGTTTTTTTCGATTGTTGAAATACCAGCAGAGTCATATCCTCTGTATTCCAATCTTGTTAGCCCTGCTAAAAGAATAGGGCATGCTTTTTTTGTTCCTATGTAACCTACAATTCCACACATAGTAATTCCTCCTTATAAAATTAAAAATTTATGGAATTGAAAGTATGCAAACTTAAAATATTAACTTCTGTTCTAATATTACTATTAGTTTTTAAATTAATAATATTGACCTTAAGTAAAAGCCACTAGAGCATCCGCCGAATTTTTCGATAACTCTAGACCTCGTCAACCACTTGAAAATAGTGGTCCTGGCGCTTAAAAATAACTCCTTTCTTTTTGATTTTTTATGCATCTTTCAATTTTACTTTATTATATTACATCAAAATACTTTTTGGTGCAAGTGTTTTTTAAAAAAATATTGAATAACTTATCAAAATATGATAGAATATTATGGAAACAATAAAATGATATTTTCATATTGCAAATGCAAGGAGGAAAAAATGAACAACATTAAGAAAAAATTATTTTTAGAAAAACTAGAAAAGGAGGAATTTTTCAAGGACATAATTATTTCAGATATTGATATTACCAGAAACAATAAGCGGAAACACATAAAAAAACAAAAAGTAGAGTCAATATTAGCAGAGTGGGTGTATAAAAACAATTTACAATTAACAGAATTTAAAAAGTTATTTCAACAAACAACTATCAGGTTACCTGTTGAAATAAAAGAAATAACAAAAGAAGAAAGAAAAATAAGTGTATTGATACAAGACAAAAGAGAGTTGAAATATACACTAAAATTGTGTGATAAAAATGTATTTGAGATTATAAAAGTTCAATCTATTTGCGGAATAGAAGAAAAAATAACTCAAAAATTTATCATTCAGGGAGACCTTATATTACTGAAATCAAATGAAGAAAGCATAAAAGAAAAATTTGAAGGTGATAAAAGGCTTATAATGGTAAATGAAAAAGAAAACAATTCTATTTTATATGAAAATTGTGGTCAGAAAGTTTCAATTAAATATCCAGAAAAAGGAAAAGAATTAACAAAGATAATAAAGGATATCCTTTGGAGCGAAGATTGGAATATATATAGAATAAAAACATTGATAACTCCAATGGTTAAATCCTTTGGAGAAGGAATAACCATGACGGTAAAAACTGATGCACATGACAAAAATATTGAGGAACTATCCATTAAGGATGGGGTAGTAGAAAAGTTTAAATCAAATGATAAAATAATATGTCCAAAAGAAAGATTAAATATTTTCTTAGAAACAATCTAACAAAAGGGGACCTGTAGGTCCCCTAATTAAATAAAAATAATAAGGTGAATTAAATGTTTAATATAGAAGAAGAATTAAAAAAACTACCAGGAAAACCTGGAGTATATGTAATGCACGACAAAGACGACGATATAATCTATGTAGGAAAAGCAGTTTCATTAAAGAACAGGGTAAGGTCATATTTTAGAAAAACAAATAAGACCGAAAGAATCAAAAAAATGGTAAGTTTAATAGACCACTTTGAATACATAGTTGTTGACAACGAAGCAGAAGCATTAATTTTGGAATGCAACTTAATCAAGAAAAATAGACCAAAATTCAATGTTTTATTAAAAGATGATAAAACATATCCATATATCAAAATAGATGTAAAATCAGATTATCCAACTGTAGTTTTAACAAGAAGACTTATAAATGACGGAGCAAAATATTTTGGACCATATGCAAATCCAGGTGCTGCAAAGGAAATGATAGATTTTATAAAACAAAAATATAAAATACGTCAATGTAGAAATTATCAAGGTAGAACAAGGCCATGTCTAAATTATCACATAAAAAGATGTTTAGCTCCATGTATGGGATATGTAACACCAGAAGAGTACAAAAAACAAATTGACGAAATAATTGATTTGCTAGAAGGAAAAACAGATAAAATTTTAAAAGAACTAGACAAGCAAATGCAAGAAGCTTCAGCGAAATTAGATTTTGAAAAAGCAGCAGAATTAAGAGATAGAAAACTAGCAATAGAAAGAGCTTCATCAAAACAAAAAGTATCAAATATTTCAGAAAACAACATAGATGTTATTGGACTATACAAATCAGAACTAGAAGTATGTATAGAAATATTCTTTGTGCGTGGAAGTAAAATGATAGGAAGAGAACACTACTTTTTCCCAGAATTAAAAGATATGGAAGATAGTGAAATTTTATCAGGATTTATAAAACAATATTATTTAGAAAATCCAAACATACCAAGCAAAATAATGTTAAGAGAAGAGTTGTCTGAAAAAGAGGTAATAGAGCAATGGTTATCCACAATGTTAGGAAAAAAAGTGGAATTAAAAAGCCCTAAAAAAGGCGAAAAACTAAGATTTGTAGAGATGGCAGAAAATAATGCAAAAGTCACACTAGAAAACAAGGAAAAAGACAAATCAGAAATATTAATGGAACTAAAAGATGCACTTAAAATGGACAAATTACCACGAAAAATCGAAACATATGATATATCAAATATATCAGGAGAATTCATGGTTGCGGGAATGTGTGTAATGCAAGATGGAGTTATTAAGAAAAACTTATCAAGAAGATTTAAAATAAAAACAGTTTTAACACAAGATGACCCTAAATGTATGGAAGAGGTTGTAACAAGAAGATTAGCACATTCAATAGACCACGAGGATAAAGGCTTTGGAAAACTGCCAGATGCAATATTTGCAGATGGTGGTATAACACAAATTAGAGCAATTAGAAATGCTATAAACAAATATGAAAATCTGGATATAAAAATATTTGGTATGGTCAAAAATGACAAGCATCAAACAAGAGCATTGATAGACGAAAATAGAAATGAAATACCAATTTCAGAAAATCTTATGAATTTAATAACTAGATTCCAAGACACAGTGCATGACACAGCAATTACATATCACAGAAAATTACGTGCCAAAGCAATTACTAAATCTGTGCTAGACGATATTGAGGGAATAGGTGAAGTTAAGAAAAGAGAGTTGCTTAAAAAGTTTGGAAGTGTTGAAAAAATAAAACAAGCATCTAAAGAAGAATTAATGCAAGTAAAAGGAATAACAGAAAAAATAGTAGAACAAATAAAAAATAGGGATTAGGGGCCACTGCTCAAAATCCCGTTTTTTTTAAATACAAGATTATCATATATTAATATTTAAAGAAAAAGTCCCTATGGAAGACCCGAAGAAGCATTTTTTCTGAAAATATTAATATATGATAATTTTTCTTCTTAAAAAAATTCGGGATTTTAGGTAATGCACCTTTAATCCCGAAAAATTATTTTGAAATTAAATACAAATTATCTTTAGCAAGATTAGCATCAAGACCCACAGGAGCCTTATAAAGTACAGAAACATTTTTAAAAACAGACTCATCTTTAATTCTATCCAAAATAGCATCATTATCCATATATGCCTTAATAGACAATACATAAGAATCTTCATTATTCAAACTCTCATCATCAATAACACAATGAAGTTCATCATTATTATTAACATTAATAATCAAAGTTCTATTATAAACCATCATTTCAGGAACACTTTGCATATGATTAAAGAAATTATCATAAACATACACAAAAGATTTATCCTTATTCTCCTGAGCAATATTCAAAATATCCTTGTAATTTTTATACAAAAATCTAGGCTCAGAAAATGCCAAACCAATTGAAACTAGCACAATTGAAATTACAGTAAATAAAACATAATTATATTTAAATGTAACAAATTCATTTAATATAAAGAAAAATGTTAGTACAATAAAAGGAATAACAGGCATTATATATCTTAATTCTTGGAAAGATGTCATTTTAACTGCAATAAAATAGTAAAAAACACTAGGCACAATTGTAATTAAAACAACAAATTTTTCTTTACTTTTTATACACAAAGCAATTGTTGCAATGGCAAATAAAATTAATATACTAACCATTAATGCAGTGTTAGAATTATTTATACTAAAAGCATATGCAAGATGTTTTAAATAATCAAAAATATGTGCAAAATATCCAGAATTTCCTAAGTTTGTTAAACCTCTATCTGAAAAGAATAAATGCTTTAAACAAGGCACAAATAATAGAATTCCTAAGGCACCATATATAACATGAGAAATGACATATTTTGAGATCACCTTTTTATCTGTTTTAGTCCTAAACATTTCAATTAACATTATAGCAAATATGAAAAATGCATAAATTGCAAAAAAGTATTGTGTTAAAAATCCTAATACTGTAGCAACTCCAAGTTGAACTGTAAATTTTTTATCCATAATAAAATTATTTTTATACAATTTTAAACTTAAATAAAAATAAAGTAAAATAAAAGCGGTTAATAACATATACATTCTTTGGAATAAAACCATTGAAATAGTTCCCATTGATAAACCATATAATATTAATGCTGGAAAAACTAAATTATCCTTTTTCAAAAGTTTCAAAATTTTAATAAGTATTACACAACTACAAATAAAAGCAATTATATTTACAATAAATGCAGAGTAAAGTGAAAAATTTCCACCAAAAAATAAAGTTGCAAAATGAACTAAAGTATAGAAAAATGGTGGATGATTGTCATATGCTTGATTCATAAATAATGCTTTAAAATTTAATATATTACCAGGAGCAAGTGACAAAGCACTTTTTACATATTCACGGCTTCTCCATACAGGGTTTGTGTTACCACTATCATAAGCATCCATTACACCATTTTTAGGATTTACAGATGAACATAGGGTATACCCTTCATCCTCATGTAAACCAGATTTTTGTGTTTGGAAGTAAAAAATTATTCCAGACATTATTGTGATTAATAAAATTACTAAAATCTTTTTTAAATTTTCTTTGTTTTTTAACATATCTAATCAACCTTTCTTAAAAAAATGGAAAACGTGGGCATTACTGCCCAGTTTTTTTAAAAATGGTTCGTGCATTTACATGTGAACCGTTTGGTCGCGTGAAAATAATATTGCCAGAAATTCTAACTCTATTTATTCGCGCTAATACCCTTAAGATAAATGATATTAATAAGGCAAAGATTATAAAAATAAAAATCTTTTTTTTCATATTGCCTCCTTTTAAATACAGTGTTTATAGTAACAAAAAAATTATATCATTGTTTGTTAATTTTAACAATGAATTTTTGAAAAATTGGAATATTTTATTTTTTTTTGAATATATATATTAAAAAGTTTTATATAGGGGGATTTTTATGGGAGATATTTTTAATGTGAAATATAATGAAAAATTGGACAGGCTTGAAATTCCAAAGAAAAAGTCTGCAATTGGATTATGGAAGTTCGTAAAAAAACATAAATTTTTTTCGAGCATATTACTAAGCCTTTTTGTTTTTTTAGGCATTAATTTTTATTTAATATTTAGTTTTATGAAAATTTTAGAAAATATTTAAAGAATATAAACAACAATTTTATGAGCCGTGAATTACAATGTTAAAATTCACGGTTCTTAAAAATATCAAAAATATCCTTTAAAAAAATAAAAAAGTATGGTAAAATATAACTATTCTAGAAAAAGGAGGAATAGTAGTAATTACTATACAAAAAATATGAAATTAGCAAACGAATGGAAAGATTATAAAATAATAGACATGGCAGATGGCCAAAAACTAGAAAAATGGGGAGATGTAATATTATCAAGACCAGACCCACAAATAATATGGAAAGACAAAAGCTTTCCAAAAAAATGGAAAGAAATAAACGCAACATATCACAGAAGCAGTTCTGGAGGAGGCTCTTGGGAATTTAACAAAAAGATGCCAAAACAATGGCAAATAAAATATAAAAATTTAACATTTAACATCAAACCAATGGGATTTAAACATACAGGACTATTTCCAGAGCAAGCAGTCAACTGGGACTGGATGATAAACAAAATTAAATCAGAAAAAAGAGAAATAAAAGTATTAAACTTATTTGCATACACAGGAGGGGCAACAGTAGCATGTGCTTCAGCAGGTGCATCAGTATGTCATGTTGATAGTTCAAAAGGAATGACAACATGGGCAAAAGAGAATATTGAATCATCTGGATTAAAAGACAAACCAGTTAGATTTATTGTTGATGATGTTGTTAAATTTGTGAACAGAGAAATAAGAAGAGGCAACAAATATGACGCAGTAATAATGGATCCACCTTCATATGGTAGGGGAGCAAAAGGCGAAGTTTGGCAATTTGAAAATAATATATATGATTTAGTGGAATTATGTACAAATGTACTATCAGACAAACCATTATTTTTCTTGATAAATTCATATACAACAGGAATTTCTAGTAAAGTTTTGGAAGATATTTTGAATTTAACTGTTGCAAAAAAATATAAGGGTAAATTGGAGTCAGGAGAAATAGGAATTCCAATGGAAAATTCAAGTTTAGTGTTACCATGTGGAATTTATGGTAGATGGGAAAAATAAAAAGGGATTGGGGGACGGTTCTTTAATCCCGAAATTTTAGGAGAGAGATATGCAAAATTTAAAAGTAATTTATGAGGACAATCATATTATAGTAGTAGAAAAGACACCAAATATTCCATCACAATCTGACAAAACAGGCGATATAGATATGCTTACACTTGTAAAACAATATATAAAAGAAAAATATAACAAGCCTGGAAATGTATATTTAGGACTTGTACATAGACTTGACAGACCAGTTGGGGGGATTATGATTTTTGCTAAAACATCTAAAGCAGCAAGTAGATTAAGTAACCAAGTAAGAGAAAAAATATTTAAAAAAGAATATTTAGCAGTTGTTGATGGAAAAATAACCACAAGAAGCGGTACTTTAGAAAACTATTTATATAAAGATGAAAGAAATAATATGAGTAAGGTTGTTGGCAAAGATAAGAAAAATGCAAAACTTGCAAAGTTGGATTATGAAGTAATAACATATAATGAAGTTAAAAATTTGAGTTTATTAAAAATTAATTTACACACAGGAAGACATCATCAAATAAGAGTTCAGCTATCAAATTTTGGACATAGTATTTTTGGAGACCAAAAATATGGAACAAGGGGCCAGGGTAAGCAAATAGCATTATGGGCATATAAATTGACAATAGAGCATCCAATAAGCAAAGAAAAAATGACATTTATAGACTTGCCAGATACAGTTGGAACGTGGTGCATTTTAAAAAATATAAATAATTTATAAAAGCTATTAAAGGATAAGTAGAGTCCTTTAGTAGTTTTTTAATTTTATAAAACTGGCAGAATATTTTACAAAATAAAAAATTAAAAATAATATAAATAAAAATATGCTTTTTATAAACGAATTTAACAATTTTAAAAATTACATGGTAAACTATAGAAAACTTAAGAAAAAGAGTGGTGAGAAAAATGATAGACAAAATTACAGAGTTTCTAACCAACAAAATTAGAAAAGAAATGCCAGAAGTTGATGATGAAAGAGCAGAAGTAATAAATTACGGACTTCAAATACTAATAGGAGAGGTACCAAAAATCTTTATAATGCTTCTAATAGCATATGCACTAGGATTATTAAAATTAAGTTTGATTACATTTTTAATAATTATGCCATATAGAATGTTCTCTGGAGGATTTCATTTACATACTCATATAGGATGCATAATATCAACAACAACCTTTTATTGTGGAGTAGCATTTTTATCAAAAAGTATAATATTAAATGATATTGCAAAATATGTATTAATAGCATGTGTAGCAATATTTGGAATAATAATGATAAAACTTTATGCTCCAGCTGATACAGAAGAGGTACCAATCTTAAGTCAAAAAATAAGAAGGCAAAAACAAATTTTGTCATATGTATGTTTGATTGCAGGACTTGCAATAGCAGTAATTATAAAAAATGAAGTAATATCAAATATGATAATATTTGGATATTTTACCCAAACATGTATGATTACAAGACTAGCATATAAACTTACTAAAAATAAATATGGATATGAAGTTTATGAAAATGCTTAAATTAATTAGTTAATATTAAAAATACAATCCGGATGTATTTTTATATTATATATACTTTTTTAAAAACAAAGGAGGAAACCTTTATGTTAAAATTATTAGCAAAAATTGCAGAAAAATATGCAAAATCTACTAACACAGCTTGTGGAATGTGGTCAGTATTACACCAACCAAAAATGCCAGCTAGTTTAGTAAAGAAAGATTAGTTATTTAGCTTAAATATAAGTAGTTCGACAATACTTATATTTAGGATACACAATATACTCAATGTTAGTATACAATCCATTAGAAAGAACAGGCAACTGTTCTTTTTTTATATATTTTTTATAAAAATAATAGATATGAAACAAATAAAAATGATAGAATTTATCTATCATTTTAATAATATATTTCTAATTGTTGTGAAAAATATTTTTCGTTTTTGTTAGTATACAAATTAACATTATTATTTTTCTTTAAGATTTGCCTTATTTCCCATAATCCAAGACCAGTATGGTTTTCTTTTCCAGTAATGCCTTTATTAAATATTTGTTCAATATCCACATTTTTATCTTTGTAAGTATTTTCTATTAAAACTATATTTCTATTATTTTTTTCCTCATTTCTAAATACTATATTTAAGATTTTTTCATCACACTCAGATGCAGCATCTATTGCATTATCTAATAAAATACCTAAAATTCTTGCAAATTCATATATCTTCATATGTAAATCATTTAAATCTAATAATACAGTAAGATTTACTTTTATTCCTTTTTCTAATGCTTCATTATATTTTGATGTAATTAAGTTATATACACCAGGATTATTTATAATATCTGGGTCTAAAATATATAAATTATTGACTTTTGAGCAATCTTCTTCAAGTTGAGAATAATAACTTTTTAAACCATCCATATCATTTGTTTTTATATAACCACCTATTGTTGTTACAATATTATCAAAATCATGTTTAAAACCTCTAACACTGTCATGTAGAATATGTAATGTTTTATTATATTCTTCTGCACTTTCTAGTTTTTTAGTTGTTGTAACTAAATTCATTATTTTAGCCAAACTGAAGAAGCTTAATATAAAATACATTAACAAAGACACGAAATTTAAGAATGTAATTTGTATAGGCAAAATATCAGTATAGTAAGCGGTTATAACACCTTGAAAGAAAATATTAAAACATCCAAACACAAAATTTAAAGTTATAATAATTTTATTCTTTTTATCAAAATCTTCCAGTATATTTAAAGTAATTTTTCTATATTTTAAAATAAGCACTAAAATATAAATGATTAAATAATTTAGTAACACGAAAGGAATTCGATAAACAAAAATTGACGTTGCTTGTTCATAAGTTATTCCTAATATACTAAGATAAGGATTAAGAAGTAGATTCCCTAATAAATTAAAAGCAATACTAGGAAATAGAGTTGCTATCGAAGAACGTATAAAACTTATTTTTATAATAAAATACAAAATTACAAAGGCTGTAGCATAGTTAAAAATTATATTATAAGGCCATGGAATAAAGAAAGATGCAATAACAGCAACAAATGCAGTAGTTATAATATAAATATATTTTTGATCCTTAGTACAAGAAAGTCTAAAAAGGTTATTTATTAAAGCAAAAGATAAAGGTGCTTCAATAACAACAATTAAAAAAGCTACACAAATGCTAACTAGAATTTCATTCGGTGTACTCAGTGCCAACCAAATATTATTTAGAATGTTCATTATTATTAACCTCCTCAATCAAACTCTTTTTAAATTTAGGTCCAATATCACAAGTAGAACCGTTATCAAAATACACAATATTACCAATAGAATCAAGATTAGTTATATTATCAATATTAACAATAAAAGATTTATGCGCTCTAACAAAATTAGAAGGCAACAAAACCATAATTTTATTAAAAGAACTATATGTTTCATAATCACGACTCTTAGTATGAAAAATCAATTTCATACCATCACGTTTAATATACAAAATCTCGCCTTGATCAATTATCGTCTTTTTATTATCAAGTTTAAGATATCTTTTTGGCAATCCATTAATATCATCAAATAGACGAACTATTGTCTCTTCTAATCTATCTGCAGTAACAGGCTTAGCTAAATAATCAAAAGTTTTAAACTTATAAGCCATCATTGCATACTCTAAATGAGCGGTAGTAAAAATAAAATATGTATTCTTATTACTTTCTCTAACTTTAGAAGCAACTTCTAATCCACTTTTATCAGCTTTCAAATTAATATCTAAAATTAATACATCAGTTTTATTATCATCTATATAGTCTAATAATTCATCAACATTATTTGTAGATATTCCAACTTTGGCATCATAACCATATTTTACAAAAATATTTTCTAAAATTTTTGAAAACTTATCTAAAATATTTACATTATCGTCACAAATAGCGAAATTAAGCATTTTACAATCCCCCTTAAATATAATTTTGCTAGAAAAAAGTAATCGACAAAAAAATAAAAATTTCCTTTATTTTCCAGCAATAATTACAATATAATCTAAAAATCGCTCAATGTCAATAGAAAATTTACAAATTTATCCAATTGGTAAAAATATTAATATCAATAGTATTTTTAGGTTGAACAATAAGCATTAAAAGGTTACAACAAAAGTCAAAATAATGCAAAAAATTAATATGTTGACAAAAATGAATAAAAAACAAAAGAAAACATAAATTTATAATAAGAAGGAGATGATTTAAATTGAAAAAAATTTCTATAATAACAACATTAATAATTTTAATTACTGGTTTTGCATTTATAATAGAAGAAAAAAGTGATGTGAAAACTCTAGAAACAAGTGCACAAAGCCTTAGCACAAAAAAAATAGGTTGGGGAATAAAAAGAAATGATAATCATGAACAACCAGATTTAGGAAAGATAAATAAAGAAATTATAGAGAAAAATAATGGTATAGCAATGGGAAATAGCAATGACAAATATATATATTTAACATTTGATGAAGGATATGAAGCGGGATATACTAAACAAATTTTATCAACATTAAAAGAAACAAACGTAAAAGCAACTTTTTTTATTACAGCACATTACCTAAATACCCAACCAGAATTGGTAAAACAAATGATTGATGAGGGACATATTGTTGGAAATCATACAGTAAACCATAAAAGTATGCCAACACTGACTGAGGAACAAATAAATTCAGAAGTTATGGATTTGCACAAATCAATTTATAATCAGTTTGGATATGAAATGAAATATATAAGACCACCAATGGGAGAGTTTAGTGAGAAAAGTATCAGTGTTACAAATTCGTTAGGATATAGAACTGTAATGTGGTCATTTGCATATGAAGATTGGAATGAAAATAAACAACCAGAAGAAAGTAATGCTAAAAAGAAAATTATAGATAATGTTCATAATGGAGAAGTAATGCTTCTACATGGAAATTCAAAAACTAATACTAATATATTAGGAGATATTATTAATGAAATAAAAAATATGGGATATGAGTTTAAATCATTAGACGAATTTAAAAATTAAATTTTGATTTTAGACCACAAAAACAAATTTTAAAATAAATTCCAATATATTACAGAAATATTACCAAAATATTTCAAAAATATTTCCAAAAACTGTTGACACAAAGCCCAAAGCATTGTATAATATAAAAGCATGAATTAAGCGAAGAAACCGAATGTGGCTACATCCTTACGGAAAATAGGGGTGGAGGGAACTTCGGCGGAGTATGTCATGGCAAAGACCAGGCGGTAAGTTTTTAAAAATAGTACTTATCCCAGAATTATCATGCATATTTTGGGTTTTAAAAATGGGTGTTTTGAAAACACCAGAGTACGTTTTGACTTGCCAAGGTAATTTGGGCAGAAATCATAACTGCCAACAGGGGAAACCCAGAAAATAAAATTTATATAAGGAGGGAAAATTACAATGGCAAACACAACAGTTGTAACAAGTGAAAAAATCAGAATAAGATTAAAAGCTTATGACCATGTAGTTTTAGATCAGTCTGCTGAGAAGATAGTAGAAACAGCTAAAAAAACAGGAGCAAAAGTTTCAGGTCCTATTCCA
>CAKPJK010000007.1 GCA_934162615.1 uncultured Clostridia bacterium | reverse complement strand
TTGTTCCTTTGCGGACGCTTCATCGCTTTTCTTTTTTGCCTCTTTTGCTTTTCCAAATAACCCTGTATTTGTTAATGCAGATATCGAAATGCCCGCTAATATCAATAAAATTACTATTGTTATTACTAACGCTACAAGCGTTATTCCTCTGTTCTTCTTTAATATCATTATAAAATTCCTCCTTTGTATTTTTTTACTTTAATATAATTTTGAATAAAAATAACTTATTAAATCTAATTTATGCTTATCGCGTAAATTCTCATTTTATGTATTTTTTATATCAAAATTCTTGATTTGTGAATTTTATTTTATTCTAACATAATAATTTATGCATTTCAACAATTTTGGATAGTTTTTCTAATTGAAATATTTTCCATTTTTAATTTTTTTTATTTGCCATAACAAAAAAATACTGATTAGGCTTATTATTAGCCCTTTCAGTATTTTTAATTATATAAATATTTTTGTGGATTTACATGTTCTCCATTAATCCTTACCTCAAAATGCAAATGTGGACCTGTTGAATTACCTGTGCTTCCAACTAATGCAATTGTATCACCTGCTTTTACTGCCTGACCCTCTTTTACAAGCATTTTACTCGTATGTCCATACCAAGTTTCTACCCCATTTCCATGGTCTACTTTTACAAGGTATCCATAAGAACCGCTATATGCTGCAAATGTAGCCGTTCCATCTGCTACAACTTTTATTGGAGTTCCTGTAGTTGCTGCAATATCAAGTCCTGTATGTGTTGATACTCTTATTTTGCTACTAACTCCATATCTTGATGATATTGTTCCTGTTACTGGTAATGTTGCTACTTTTATTCCATTTATGTCTGCTATTGATTCTGTTGTATCAATATTTAATTTTTCTACTGCATTTTCTTTTGCAACCTCTAAATCATCAATTTGAATTTCTTCTAATGCTTTTGTTGTTTTTTCATTTATTGTTAATTCTACTTCATTATTTGATAATTCTTCTATTTCATTTACTAATTTTTCTGCAGTTTCTTCATCTTTGACATTTTCAATCACTTCATTATTTGACGCTATTTCATAATATTTGTAAGTTATTTCTAGTTCATTTTGTAATGCTATTATTACTTCGTCTTCATTTTCATCTTGTGACTTGTTCACTAATTTTAATTCATATTCTGGTGTTGCAGTTAATTCTGCATTTTCAATATTATCTCTACTATAGTTTTCTACGTTTTCTTGTATTTTTTCGTTTAATGATTTTTTACTTTCTACATATCCTATAGTTGTTCCTTCTATTTTAACTTCATACATTGGTTTGTATTTTATTAATATTATCGCGATTATAAAACCAATTGCTATTAATGCTATGTTGAAAAATTTTATTGTTTCTTTGGTATAAAATTTAAATCTTTTTATACTAATATACTCCACTCTCCTTTTTTGACGCGAACATTTTTTATTATACTATATATTCTTTCCATTTTCAAATTATGTATACCTTATTTAACTTTTTTTCCTGTTTTTTCTAGTTTTTACTGTCTATTTTTCCATATTTTACTTATTTTATCTTTATTTTATTCTCATTTTCTTGTATTTTCTCTTTTTTTGATTATGCTTATATCATTTTATTATTTTGATGTAACTTTTTTTGCGTTTTTATATACTATTTTTGTCGATTTTTCAGTTTATTTGTCTTCTTTTTAATTTATTAGTTCATTTTTCTTTTTTTGTTACTTCCAAACTTATAAGTTAAATGATATATTATTGTTATAAATTTCGATAATATGAACTAGCAAAATGAAAGAAGGTGAAAAAAATGGCTATTGATTACAGCGTAATCGGTTCTAGAATAAAACAAGCAAGACTTGCAAAAAATATGACACAAGAAGATTTAGCAGATAAAATTGATATTTCTGTTGCTTTCCTAAGTAGAGTTGAAAGAGGTAATTCACATATTAACTTAAAAAGACTAAATCAATTATGTGATTTATTAGATGTTTCAGAAGGTTACCTATTAAACGGTGCTTCTAGCAGTTCAGAAAATTACTTAGATAAAGAATTTACAGATTTAATTAAAAGCGTTTCTCCAGAGAAACAAAAATTAATCTATAATGTAGCAAAAACAATTGCAGAAACAGATATGGATGCAGAATAATAAAAAAAGCATGATTATTTATTTTTGAATAATTATGCTTTTTTTGAATTTGTAATTAAATAAAAATACCAAACTTCCATATTATCAATTTATTGTTGTACTTGTAGGACCTGTTCCAATAACCGCTTCTTGTAAAGAACGCCAAGTATTACATCCAACAATTCCATCTGCAGTTAATCCTTTTGATTTTTGGTAATTAATTACTGCACTTTGTGTTGCTGCACCAAATATTCCATCAAGTCCATTTGTTCTAAATCCTAAGGTATTTAAATCATCTTGTGCAATACAAACATAATTACTTAAACTTCCTCTTTTTAATTGTGGAAATCCTCCTGTTGAACATGCAGGTGTTCCAAATCTTTTATCAAAATGTACCCATGTTGGTGTCAGACTTATTGGTTCCACATAATACCATACTCCTGAATTTTTAGCAGAATTCCATAGCCTTGTTCTTTGTGTTGAACTTAAAGTTTGGCCAACATCAAATGCAACTCCTGCATAATGTTGGCTTTGGTTTCCATGTCCACCCTCATATGGCCTCTTAAATGCAAATCCTACTGGTATTGGTGCCCCAAAAATATATCTTTGGCTATTCCAACTTTGCATTGTCCTTTTTGTTGTCCATAATATGTTTGATTTGCTGGAGCCTCTAAATTCTCTAACTTTTAATGTTCCATTCGTATTATATGGCATAGGCTCTGCTTCGCCTCTATAATATGTTTCCATTCTATCTGTATCATTATTAAAAACCAATATTTTTGCCAAGAAAAATCCCCCTCATATAATAATTTTATTTTATTATATGAAAGGGACTATCTATTTGTGACTATATTTTTATCTTTATTTTACTTCTTTACATCTTACAATTACTCTTAATTTACTATCATCTGTACATGTAATTAATGTTAATTCTTTTCTTCCTCCAGTCAATTGTGTTGTGTCCTTTGTTTCACTTGGGTCTACTGTATGTTTATCATATACTTCATAATTTATTGTTCTACCTGTTAAGTCTGTCAATTTTACTGTATCTCCTACTGTTAAATTAGGAACTTTGCTAAAGAATTTTGAGTTTCTGTAATTATGTCCTACTATACAGAAATTTCCAACTTCGTTTGGGTCATATCCATGGTATTTTACAGGTGAACTTTTTAATAGTGATTCTGTTTCTTCTATGCTTCCTGATTGTCCTTGAACAACCGTGTATTTTAAACTGATTTTTGGTACCTCTACTGTTGCTATAATTTTATATTTGTATCCTGCTGCAGATGTTTTCCATTCTGCTTTTTCGTTTGCAGTTGTTACACTTGATTGTTGTTCTTGTTGATTTTGTTGCTCTTCTTGTTGTGTTTCTTCTTTTGTTCCATTAAGTACTACTAATAAAACATCATCTTGTGCTATTGTTGTATCTTCTGTTGTTCCTTCTAGTGTTTTATTCATGTCGTCTAATAATTGTTGTGATACTTCTGCACTTTTGTTTCTGTCATATTCGGCATATATGTAAAATGATGTTAGAATTAATACTATAAATACTGATAATATGAAATAAAATTTATATATTTTCTTTTTTCTTTTTAATTCTGGCGTTATATATAATTTTTCTGTTACTAATATTTGATTCATCCTAACCTCCTTACATATTTTTCACTTCATTTTTATTATAACATATTTGATTTTTATTTTTAAGTATTTTTATAAAATATTTGATATTTTTTCAAATTGTTTTAATGTCAATTCTTCTGGTCTTACGTTTTCCTTTATTCCCAAAAAGTTTAAAATTTCTGTTCCTTGTGTTTTGTTTTTGAATACACCGTTATTTGTTAGTGAATTTAGTAATGTTTTTCTTTTTTGCATAAATGCGTATTTTATTATTTTGAACATTTTTTCTTTGTCTTTTGGTTTAACAGCAGGTTCTTTTCTTATATTTAATTTTATTACTTTTGATGTTACTTCTGGTTCAGGTATAAACGAACTGTTTGGAACTTCCATTATTGCCTCTGAATCTGCATAATAATATACAGAATATGTTATTGCTCCTGTATTTTTTTCTCCAGGTGTTGCTATTAATCTGTCTGCTACTTCTTTTTGTATCATTACTGTTATGCTTTCTAGTTCTAATTCTTCTTCTAATAGTTTCATTATTATCGGTGTTGTTATGTAATATGGTAAATTTGCTACTATTTTTACATTTTTTATTTTGCCTTCTGTTTTTTCTTTTTCTATTATATTTTTTAAATCAACTTTTAGTACATCATTGTTTATTAATTCAAAATTGTTGTATAATGAGAATCTATCTTCTAGTATTTGTAGCATTTTTGTGTCTAGTTCTATACATATTACTTTTCCTGCTTTTTCTAGTAAATATTTTGTTAGTGTTCCTAGCCCTGGTCCTATTTCTATTACTAGGTCTTCTTTTTCTATGTTACTACATCCTACTATGTTTTTTACTACTTCTTCATTTATTAAAAAGTTTTGCCCAAGATTTTTGTTTGCTCTTATGTTGTATTTTTTCATTATAAATCTTGTTTCTTCTAATATATTTTCCATTTGGTGTCCTTTCTTTTTTTATTTTTGTGGTTCGTGTCTTTTATTCGAAAGTCGAATTAAAACGTACCTTGTTGGTTATTATACCAATAATTTTGTTTATATTCAAGATTTTATTGATATTTTACATAATAATTTTATAGACTGTAAATTGTAACCTATATTATCTGTTTTATATGATTTACATTAAACTTTCCACTTTTTATTAATATTTCCACAACATCAAACCTAATAAACTCATTAAACATCTTATTTTTATACAAAAAATATTTAGCAGTTCTGCACAAATGTTTAATCTTTTGTTTTGTTACCGCTTCTGAAGGAAGACCATATCCAACATCACTCCTGCTTTTCACCTCCACAAAAACAACTTCATTTTTATCTTTAGCAATTATATCAATTTCACCCTGTTTGCAATAAAAATTTCGTTCTAAAATTATATATCCTTGTTTTTCTAAATATTCAGTTGCTATATCTTCACCTGTATTACCAAACTCTTTTTTTATATGTAATTTCATTTTTTCATTCCTCCTAGGTCCATTTTTGCACCTTATATTTCTAGCATTTTTTATAATTGTTTCCCGGAAGAGATACAATTTTTTCTTCAAGTTCAAGCATCATTAATTTTGCATTTATTTCACTAATTGACAAATTCAATTTTTTAGCGATTTCATTAATATGTATTGGTTCATCATAACTTAAAACATCATAAATTTCCTTAAATTCTGGTTTCACATTTTTCTCTTTTTGTACTTCCACTTTTATTAAATCCAATTCAGGATAATTTTCTACAATATCCTCTACATTTGTTACCAAAAACGCTCCCTCTTTTATCAATTTATTAGGTGTTATACCTTTTGAGTTTTCTAAACTTGATGGAATGCAAAATACATTTTTTTCTTGTTCTTTTGCAAGTCGTGCCGTTACACTTGTTCCACTTCTATATCCCCCTTCCACCACCAATGTTCCTATTGATAGTCCTGCTACAATTCTATTTCTTTCTAAAAAATAATTGTATTCTGCTTTTTCATTTTCTTCATATTCGCTTATAACAAGTCCATCATTTTCCAATATTTGCTCATATAATTTTATATTATTTTCTGGAAATATATTTTTGAATCCACATGGTAAAACTGCTATTGTTTTTCCATTTGCTTCTAAGGTTGCACTATGCGCTATTCCATCTATTCCATCTGCCATTCCGCTTATAATTGTTAATCCATATTGGCTAAGTTCAGTTGCAAATTTTTTTGTCATTTTTTTGCCATATTTTGATGGTGTTCTTGAACCAATTATTGATATTCCGTTTTGTTTTTAATAATTCTATGTTTCCTTTTGCATATATTTTTTTCGGTGGATTTTTTATATTTTTTAATTGCTCTGGATATCTTGGGTTCTCAATATCTATTTCCATATAACTTCATCTCCATTTGCTTAAATTTTTTATACTTTTTTTAAACTTTCACATTTATAGTCTCTAAAAATATTGTGTGTTGTTTTTCTATTGGTAGTTATATGCTTAAAATTTATCTCCATATTTTCTATCTAAATTTCTATATTGAATAGCCTCTAAAATATGTTGCTTTTCAATATTTTCTTTTTCCTCTAAATCTGCAATTGTTCTCGCAACCTTTAAAATTTTAGAATATGCCCTTGCACTCAGTCCTAATTTATTAAAAGCTTGTTCTAATATTTTCTTTGACTGCTCATCAATTTGGCAATATTTTTCGAGCATTTGTGGTGTAAGTTCTGCATTTGAATATATTCCTATATTTTTATATCTTAAGTATTGAATTCTTCTAGCATTATTTACTCTCTGTTTTATTTTTGCAGATTTTTCTGGTTTTATATTAGAGTTCAATTTTTGATATTTCACTGGTTTTACTTCAACATGTAAGTCTATTCTATCTAGCAATGGTCCACTAATTCTATTTAAATATTTTTGAATTGATGTTTCTGTGCAATTGCAGTTTTTTTCTTCACTTCCATAATATCCACATGGACACGGATTCATACTTGCTACAAGCATGAAGTTTGCTGGATATTCCACCTTTGAATATAATCTTGATATTGATATTTTTTTGTCTTCTAGTGGTCCTCTTAACACTTCTAATGTTGCCCTATTAAATTCTGGTAACTCGTCTAAAAATAGAACTCCATTGTGTGCTAAACTTATTTCACCAGGTATTGGATTTCTTCCTCCTCCTATCATTGATGTTGGAGATATTGTATGATGTGGACTTCTAAATGGCCTTGTTGTTACTATTCCAACATCGTTATCCAAAATTCCAGAAATACTGTGTATTTTGGTTACCTCTAATGCTTCTTCAAATGTTAAATCTGGCAAAATGCTTGGTATTCTTTCTGAAATCATTGTCTTGCCACATCCAGGTGAACCAATAAGAACACAGTTGTGTCCGACCTGCCGCTGCTATTTCTAATGCTCTTTTTACATTTTCTTGACCTTTTACATCTGCAAAATCCAATTGTTCTTTTTTCTTTTTACTAAATATTTTTAGAATATCAACTTGAACTTTTTCTATTTTTTTATCTCCATTTAGATAATCTATTACTCCTTGTAAATTTCGTACTCCTATTATCTCTAATCCCTGTAATACTGCTGCTTCCCTTTCGTTTGCTTTTGGCAATATTACTCTTCTTATTCCTAAATTCATTGCTTCTATACACATAGGTAATACTCCATTTATTCTATTTATTTTCCCATCTAATGAAAGTTCACCTATAAATATGGTGCTTTCTAATTTATTGTTAATTATTTCTTTTTGTGCAATCAATATTCCTATAGCCATTGGCAAGTCATAACTTGTTCCTTCTTTTTTTGTACTTGCAGGTGCTAAATTTATTATAATTCTTCTACTTGGTAATTCTATGTTGGAATTTTTTATTGCAGATTTTATTCTTTCTTTTGATTCTCGTACACTTGTGTCTGGCAACCCAACTATATCAAATGATGGTAAACCTCCTGTTATGTCTGTTTGTACTTCTACTAAATTACCTTCTACTCCAATTAAAGATATTGTTTTTACATTTGATATCATAATTTTTTCCTTTCTTTTTAAATTTTTATTGATTTTTAGACATGTTTAATATAAAATAATGTTATAATTTTAAACAAAAGAGTGGTGAAAATATTGGACAAAAAAAATAAACCGAAAAAAACAAAAAATATAGATAAAAAAGTTACAAAAATAAATACGGAGTTCAAATCACAGAACTTTATATATACCAAAAAAATTAAAACAATATTTATAGTAATTATTTTAATTATAGCAATATTGATAGGAAGAATTGGATTTTTGCAATTTGTACAAGGTACTTATTTAAAAGAAATGGCATATAATCAGCAATCTATAAATCAAATAATAAGTCCTAAAAGAGGTGCTATATATGATTCTACTGGGCAAACTCTTGCAACAAGTGCTTCTGTTGACACAATAACAATTAATCCTGAAAAAATTAAAGATTCAAAAAATAGTGATAATACTCAGGCTTTAAAAGAGAAAGTTGCTAAGGCTTTTTCAGACATTTTCCAACTTGATTATGATGAAACTTTGAAAAAAGTCACAAGCAATTCAAAGGTGGAAACCATCGCAAAAAAAGTTGAACAGGATAAAGTTGACCAGTTAAAAAAATGGATGGAAGATAATAAAGTTACTAATGGCATTAATATAGATGAAGATACAAAGAGATATTATCCAAATGGAACTGTGCTTTCCCAAGTTCTTGGTTCTTGTGGTAGTGATAATCAAGGTTTATCTGGCATCGAGAACAAGTGGGATGATGTTTTGTCTGGAACACCTGGTAAAATTGTAAGTTCAAAAAGTGCAAGTCAAGAGGAGATTCCAAATACAGAAGAAACATATATTGCTGCAGAAGATGGTAGTGATTTAACTCTTACTATTGATTTGAATATTCAAAAAATAGTTGAGAAATATTTACAACAAGCAGTTGATAATAACAACGTTGAAAATGGTGGAAGTTGTATTGTTATGAACCCTAAAACTGGTGATATTTTAGCAATGGCAAATTATCCAAATTACGATTTAAATAGTCCTTTTACACCAAATTCATTTCTTGCAAAAACATATGATTCGTTAAATTCGGAGGAAAAAACTAATGCTATTTACAAAATGTGGTCCAATAAGGCTGTTTCCGAATTATATGAACCTGGTTCTGTTTTTAAATTGATTACTGCTTCTACTGCTTTGGAAGAAAATATTACTGGTACAGATGTTGCTGGAGATTTCCATTGTTCTGGCTCAGAAACAGTAGATGGCGTAAAAATAAGTTGTTGGAAAACTGATGGTTCACATGGTTCACAATCTTTAAGAAAAGCATTGGAAAATTCATGTAACCCTGCTCTTATCCAATTAGGTTCAAGAATTGGTACTGCAACATTATATAAATATTATAAATCTTTTGGATTATTTGATAAAACAGGTATTGACCTACCTGGTGAAGCAAATTCAATCTTTAAAGAAGAATCTACTGTAATACCTGTTGAAAGGGCAACTTATTCTTTTGGGCAACGTTTTAGTATTACACCTTTACAAATGATTACGGCAATTTCTGCTATTGCTAATGATGGTGTTCTAATGAAGCCTAGAATTGTAAAATCTATTACTAATACTGATACAGGTGCTGTTACAAATATTGATACTGAAGAAGTTAGACAAGTTATTTCTACTGAAACTGCTTCAAAAGTAAAATCAATGATGCAATCTGTTGTTGAGGAAGGTACTGGTAAAAGAGGGGCAGTTACTGGTTATACTGTTGGTGGAAAAACTGGTACTTCTGAACCAAGGGCCGGCAGAGAAGATATAGATGGTTATGTTGCTACATATGTTGCAATTTCACCTGTTGAAGATACTCAAGTTGTTTTATTACTTAATTTGTATAAACCTCCAAAAAGCAATCACCAAGGTGGTACTTTAGCTGGGCCTGTAGTTTCACAAATGCTAACTGAAATTTTACCTTTACTAGGTATACCTTCTAATGCTGATTCTTCTGACGATGCAAATTTAATTACTGTGCCTGAGGTTAGAAATAAAACTATTGCTGAGGCTGAAAAAGTTCTTAAAAATGCTGGTTTTGAAGTAAAAATATCTACTTCTAATGATAAAAACAATACTTTAGTTAAAGATCAAGTTCCAAAGCCTGGAATTTCTTTACAAAAAAGTTCTACCATTATGTTATATGACCAAGATACAAGAACATCTACTACTGTTCCTGATTTAACTGGAAAGAGTAAATACCAAGCAACTAGCGAATTAAAAAATGCTAACCTTAATATTAGTGTTGAAGGCACAGGGACTGTTGTTTCACAAGACCCACCTAAAGGTTCTAGTGTTGATGCAGGTACTGTAGTAAGGGTAACATTAAAACAACCCTAAATAAAGATAAAACTATATATTCATAATAATTTTAAGAGGGTTTTTCCCCTCTTATTTTTATTCCATTTTTTCTCCAAGCCAATATCTTTCTACTTTTTCATCTAATTTTTTTATGTATTTATTTTGTTTTTTTATTTTTTCTGTTGTTCCATTATCACATCCTTTTAAGTATTGTAGCCACTGTTCTTTTTTTTTCATGTTATTTTCGTCATTACATCTAAACTTTGGCAATTCTATAGCTTTCATTTCTATTTCTTCTAATTGTATGTTACCTTCATTTGTTTTTATTCTTATTGTTTTTTCAAACCCTTTTGAAGCAAAATATTTAAAATCCAACAAATTTATTGTTATTGTTTTTGCAAATTCTCTATTATCTTTATATTCCAACTGATTTAGATGTATTTGAGAATAGTACATTAGCATTTTGGTTTGCACATAAATTCCATCTATAAATTGAATTCCGACATTTATTTCTTCGTTTTCATTTGTTGTTAATCTTACATCTGCTATTCCAAAGTTTTCCTCTTTTGGTAGGTATTTTTCTTTTTTTATTAAATATGGATTTAATTCTATTTTGTTTATTTTTATATCTAACATTGCCCCTATAAAGTCTTTTAGTATACCTAAACAATCTTCAGAATTTAATATTTTTCTGAATACGTAATTGCTATTTGATATAAATTTTCGGTTCACTGTTTATTTTTTCACCTCCTTTTTTATTTGATAAAGTTGGATTTTTAAATTAGATCTAATTATTTTTCGATAAAATTGTTTTGATTAAAAAATTTAATTAGATTATATCTTCTTATTTCATGTGTGTCAAGATTTTGGGCTAATTTCATTAAAAAATCGACCGCAAAATTCGACATTTTAAGAACTTTGCGGTTTATTTTTTATATTTGATTTAAATATTTTACTACTTCTTTTATGCTTTTTTGTGGAGTTGATGCGCCTGCCATAATACCTATTTTATTTACATTTTTTATTTCATTTTGCATATTTTCTAATTCTTCAAAATTTTCTATGCATACGGCTTTTGGACAATTTTCTAATGCTATTTCATATATTTTTTTAGTATTTGAACTATTTTTGCCACCTATTATTATCATCATATCTACTTTTTTTGATAATTCTTTTGTTTCGATTTGTCTTTGTTCTGTTGTTGCACATATTGTATTTTTTATAACTAATTCTATATTTCTGGGAAGTTCATTTTCAATTATTTCTCTTATAATATAAAATTTTTCTAAACTATATGTTGTTTGTGAAATTACTAAAAGTTTCTTTATTCCTGATTTTTCAAGTTTTTCTAATGCCTTGAATGTATCATTTTCTTTTTCTATTATGTATGAATTTTCTGTGCAATGGCTTATTGTTCCTAAGTTTTCTGGATGTTTTTTACTACCACATAAAAATATAAAATATCCTTTTTTAGCATATTCTTCAGCTATTTTGTGTATTCTTAAAACATTTGGACATGTATAATCTTTTAATTCTATATTTTTTTGTTGTGCTTCTTCATAAATTTCTTTTTGAACTCCATGTGCTCTTATTATTGCTGTTCCATTTACATCATTTATACTTTCTACAAAAATGATTCCTTTATTTTTTAGTTCTTCTACGACTTGTTTGTTGTGTACAATTTCTCCTAAGCAATATACTGGTGTTTCAGAATTTTTTATTTCATTTTCTGCTCCTTCTACAGCTCTTTTTACTCCATAACAAAATCCGGCCGTTTTGCCTATTTCTATTTTATTTATTTTTTCTAAAAACTCTAGTATGAATTTTACGCATTTTTCTATTATTTCTTCCATTTCTTTTTGTGTAAATATTTGATATTCTTTACTTTCACATTTATCAAAAATATTTTTCTTGTTTTCTATATAACTATTTACATATTCTATCGTTTTTTTAACATCTTTTTTAGTTATATCAAATTCTTTCACAATTGGATTTATAGATAACATTTTTTCATCATATTTGATGTTTGATAATTTGTAGCTTTTATATACGTAATCTGCAAATATTTTAAAGTCGTTTACTTTTATTTTTCTTACTGTTTCTTTGTCACATTTTATTATTTTTCCAGTATTTAATTTTAGCCCTACTACTTTTCCATTTTCCCATATTGCTTTTTTAGAATATGTTATATTATTAAAATAGTAGTCTGCCATTAAATGTGTTAAACATCCTAATACCACTGGATTTTTTATATCATTTATATATTTTATATAAAACTTTTTGTATCCTTTGAAATCTATTTCACCATCATAATGTGTTATTTTATGTGATATAATTTTGTTTATATCTTTTACAACATATCCATTATTTATATCTGGTACTACATTTCCAAACATAAATAAATTTTTATCTATATTTTCTATATTATGTGATAATTTATTTGCTACTCCTAAATGGATTCCCCAAGATGGCATTTTTATTCCCCCTGTTTTTTATCATTTCTAATATTTCTTTTTTTAATTCTTCAACAATTTTATCTTGTGGTATTTTTCTAATTGTTTCTCCTTTTTTGAATAGTAGTCCTTCTTGTATTCCACCTGCTATTCCTATATCTGCATTTCTGGCTTCTCCTGGTCCATTTACTGCACATCCCATAACTGCTACTGTTATATCTGAATCTATTGTTTGTAAAAATTCTTCTACTTCTTTTGCTATTGGAATTAGGTCTATTTGTGTTCTTCCACATGTTGGGCAGGCCACTAATGTTGGAGAAGTTTTATATAAATTGCAATCTTTTAAAATTTCTTTTGCAACTTTTATTTCTTTTATTGGGTCATCTGATAGTGATACTCTAAGTGTATCTCCTATTCCTTCTCTTAACAAAATTCCAAGTCCTATGCTTGATTTTATAGTTCCGCTAAATTCTGTTCCAGCCTCTGTTATTCCTAAGTGTAATGGGCAGTCAAATGTTTTTGAGGCCTCTTCGTATGCAGATATACACAAATCTAAATTTGATGCTTTTAATGATATTGCATAATCATAGAAATCTAATTTTTCTAGTATTTCCACATGTCTTCTTGCACTTTCTACCATTGCTTGTGCTGTTGGTTTTCCATCATATTTTTCTAACAAGTTTTTTTCTAATGAGCCTGCATTTACTCCTATTCTAATTGGTATATTTTTTTCCTTGCATTTATCTACAACCATTTTTACTCTTTCTTCTGAGCCTATATTTCCTGGATTAATTCTTACTTTGTCAACTCCTGCTTCAATTGCTTCCAATGCTATTCTATAGTCAAAGTGGATATCTGCAACTATTGGTATGTGTATTTGTTTTTTTATTTCTTTTATTGCTTTTGCATCTTCTACGTCTAAACAAGCTACTCTTATTATTTCACATCCTGCTTTTTCTAACTCTAATATTTGTTTTACTGTTGATTGTATGTCTTTTGTTTTTGTATTGCACATTGATTGTATTACTACTTTATTTTGCCCTCCTATTTGTACATTTCCTACCATTATTTTTCTTGTATTTTCTCTTTTCATGTTTTATTTTTATTCCTTTTTTATTTGTATTTTTCATTATTATTTAATCACATTTTTTAACAAATTTCAACAAAAAATAGAAAGAATATTTTGGCTATCTTTGCCTTTTCTACTCTTTCTATTTTCTTTATTTTGTTGCTATATAATATCCAACGCCTCTTTTTGTTATTAAAATTTTTGGACTTGAAGTATCTTTTTCTATTTTTTCTCTTATTCTTCTTACTGTAACATCTACAGTTCTTATGTCTCCGTAATATTCATATCCCCATACTTTTTCTAGTAATGTTTCTCTTGTTATTACCTGTCCTGGTTGAGTAGCTAAGAATTTTAGCACTTCAAATTCTCTTAGTGTTAGGTCAATTATATTTCCCCTTACTTTTACTTCAAATCTGTCTAAGTCTAATTCTAAGTCATTTACTTTTATAACACTTTCCTCATTTTCTTTTTGTTCTGGCATTTCTTTTGCTGTTTCTTTTACTATTGCAGATACTTCATTTTTTCTTAGATTTGCTTTTACTCTTGCCATTAGCTCTCTTACACTGAATGGTTTTGTTATGTAGTCGTCTGCTCCTAGTTCTAGTCCTACTATTTTGTCTATTTCTGCATCCTTTGCTGTCAACATTAGTATAGGTATATTTAAATAATTTTTAACTCTTTTACATACTGTTAGTCCGTCCATTTTTGGTAACATTATATCTAATAACATTAAGTCTGGTTTTTGTTCTAATGCTATATTTACTGCTGTTACACCGTCTGTTGCCTCTAATGTTTCATATCCTTCTTTTTGTAAGTTGTATACTAGTACATCGATTATTGCTTGTTCGTCATCTACAACTAGTACTTTTTTTGTTTCTTTTTCTAAATTTTCTTCCACAAAAATTCCGCCTTTCTGTAGCTTTCTTCTTATACTAGTATTTATATCACAAATTTTGTGAATATACAAGAGTTAGATCGATTTTTTTATTAATATCCTAATTAATAATTGAAAAAGTGAGACAAATTGTACTGTCCCACTTGTCTTACATTAAAACTTCAACATTAAAAACTCCATTATCTTCAAGTCTTATCTCTTTTGTTTCTCCCAATTCAACTCCATTAACTGTAACTTTTTCAACTCCGGTATTTTTTCCATTTGGATTTTTAACAACAATATTATAAAAAGCATTTTTCCACTTATATTTGATGTTATACTCTTTCCAAGATGATGGAATACATGGTTCGATTCTAACAAATCCATTTTCTATTCTTAACCCCAAAATATTTTCAATTCCGGTTTTGTAATACCAACTTGCAGAACCAGTGTACCAAGTCCATCCACCTCTACCTGCTAAGTTACCTGCTCCATATATATCTGCTGGAATTACATATGGTTCTACTTTATATTTTTTGCTACTTTCTTTTGTTCGTGCATGTTCTATTGGATTTATCATTCTATACAATTCTGTTGCCTTATCTCCAAATCCCAGCATAGATTCTGCTATTATTACCCATACTGCTGCGTGTGTATATTGTCCTCCATTTTCTCTAACTCCTGGTAAATATGATTTTATATATCCTGGATTTAGTTTTCCTTTTTCAAATGGTGGGTCTAATAATTTGATTATTCCGTTTTCTCTGTCTATTAAGTGATTTTCTAGGCTTTCCATTGATATATATTTTTTGTCATTATCTCCTGCGTTTGATATTGTGCTCCAACTTTGTGCAATACTGTCAATTCTACATTCGTCATTTTCCATACTTCCTAATGTGTTTCCATCATCCATAAATGCTCTTTTAAACCATCTTCCATCCCATCCGTTTGTGTTTAATGATTTCTTTAATTGTTGCATTATTGTTTTGTATTTTTCTATTTTGCTTTCAATATTTTCTTTATTTAATTTTTCCATAATTTTAGTAAATCTATCTAGCACATTATACAAGAAAAATCCAAGCCAAATACTCTCCCCTTTTCCTTTAGGTCCAACATTACTAAAGCCATCATTCCAATCACCACTACCAATTTTAGGCAAACCATTTTCGCCAAAATTCAAACTTCTTTCAATCGCTTTAATACAATGTTCATAAATACTTCCTGTTTCTTTAGCACTCTCAAATTTGTCATATCTTTCATCTTCATTTTCTTCTAATTCTTTTCCAATTAAATATGGTGTTTGCTCTTCTAATATTGAATAATCTCCTGTAAATTCTATATATTCTGAAGTCAAATATACAAGCCATAACAAATCATCTGAAAATTTAGTTCTTATTCCTCTTCCTGTTTCTTCATGCCACCAATGTTCAACATCACCTTCTAAAAATTGTTGTTTACTATGCTTTAAAATTTGATTTTTCAAAATTTGTGGGTCAATATATTTTAATGCTAGTGTGTCTTGCAATTGGTCTCTAAAGCCATATGCACCGCCTGATTGATAATATCCTGTTTTACTTAATAACCTACTTTGTAGTGTTTGATAGATATCCCATCCATTTAAAATGATGTTCATAGATTCTAGTGGTGTGTAAACTTGGAGTCTTCCTAAAATATCTCTCCAATAACTTTTTACATTTTCAAGCTCTTGTTTGCAATTTTGAATTTTGCTATATTTGTAAGCAATGTTTTTGCTGTCTATTACTGCATCTTCTGCTCCTAGCAAAAATACAATTTCTTTTTCTGACAAACTGTCTAATTCTACTTCTATTTCATATGCTATACATGGCTTTTTGCCTAAACTGTTTTCATTATTTAAACTTGATTTTTTTAGGCCATCTGGATTTGATATATTTCCATTTCCGAAAAAGAAGTTTTTATCACCTGTATAACTTTGCATTTTTTCACTATTTGATACATATATTACGTCATTTTTAAATTCTGAATTATATAAATTTTGTGCACAAATTATATTGTTATTTTTATCATATTTTAAATCGATATATCCATTTGATTTAAGTTCATCTTCACCTAAAACAGGTTTCATATAATATACAATTTTCAATTTTTTTCTGTTCAAATTCATATTTTTTAGTTTTAAAATTTGTATTTTTACACTATCTTCTTTTGGGACAAAAACTTCTAATTCCTGTTCTATTCCATCACTTTTATGAATAAATTTAGTGTAACCAAATCCGTAAACTACATTGTAGTTTTTATTATCTGGCATAGGGTTTAGTCCAAGTGACCAAACCTTTTTCGTTTCTTGGTCTTTTAGATATATTATTTCTGATGGAATATCAAAATTGGGTTGATTTTCCCAAGCTGTTACTCTATTTAGCCTACTGTTTTTATACCAAGTATATCCACCCATACTTTGTGTGACCAATGTTCCAAATTTCTTATTTGCCATAATGTGTGACCATACTGTTGGAAGTCGATTATCTTTATTTGCTTTTATCAAATATTCTTTACCATCTGCCGAAAATGCTCCATACTCATTATAATATTTTAAGTTTTCTGGGTTTTGTAAAATATCTATATTTTCTTGATTTTCTGGTTCTATAATAATATTTTCTGGCTCATTTGGAATCTTTTTATATTTTTCCAAATATTCTTCTTCAATATCTTTTAGTGAGTGACTTATTCCGCCTTTTTTACTATCTATTATTATCCCTGCAATAAATTGCAATAAATTCATATCTTCTTTGCTTATTTCATTTTTGTTTAACTCAAAAATTCCGCCTCTAATATTTTTTAAATATGATAACTGACTGTTCAAGACCGCTTCTTCTATATCTTCCATAACATAATTTTCGTAACTATATTTTTCTTCATCTATTATTACTAATTCTGTTTCAAATCCCTTTGTCCTCATAAATTCATATGCTTTTAAAACTTCTTTTACAACATATGTGTCATTACTATCTTTTATTTTTACTAATATTATTGGCAAATCGCCTGAAATACCGTATTTCCAAAGTTCACTTTGACTATATTTTTGTTTTGGCAATTTTTCTAAGTTTAATTTTTTAGATGGATTATTGAAAATTATATATGATAACATTTTTTGATAATCTCTTATTTGTGAACCTTTTATTCTTAAATATCTTGTTTGCGCTTCATTTTTTGCCTTTGATAATTCAAATGCTTTTTTAATATTTTCTTCAACCGTATATTTTTTAATATTTTCAATTACTTTTTCTTTTGTTTCACCTACTGCAATAATTAAATTAACAGTTGATTTTTCCTGTTTTTTAACTTTCATTGTTCTTTTTAAAGCCACTACAGGTTCTGTTACAAGTCCTATTTTTTTAGAGAATGGGCTTGAATTTTTAACCATTTGAGGAATTCCTATATTTCCTCTGCTTGTAAACTTTTCTTCATCTATTTCGTACTCTAAATCCCCAATTATTTCACTATTTGTGGATAAATTAACTGCCATATATACTTCTTTCTCATGCTCATATCTTGTTCTTCTTTTTACAATTATACTATTTGTTTCATTGTCAAAATCAAATATTAAAAATAAATTATTAAATGCAGGATGTGCATAATCTTGTTCTTTTGGTGATAATACTGGTTCAAAGTGTGATGTTATTTCTAGTATTTCGTCTTCATTTCCTAAATTTTCTAATGTTAGTTTTCTTATTTCTACTGGCTCGTCTGGTGCAATTATTGTTTCAATTTTTGTTTTTATATTGTCATTTATTAATTCTTGTTCCATTTTGTCTGGCATAAAACTAATTTGATATTTGCCATTGTTTGGTATATATTTTGAACTCCATATTTTTTTTGATTTTATATTTTTTATGTCAAAAAATATTCCTTGTGGGTAATCGTCTGTGCTTTTAAATCTGTTTATTAATATATTTTTATATCTACTTGCGCCTTCTCCTTTTTGGTTCATTGCTATCAAATAATCTTCGTTTGCTATGACATTTCCGCGTATTAATCTTTCATCTATCTTTTTGTAAGTGTCTTGAATGTAATCTTCATAATCAACATATTTTAATTTTTCAACCTTTTCTTTGTTTTCTTTTGTTATTATTGCTGTTTCGGGCATTGTTTCTTGTAGCAAAATGCTTATTGCATTTATTTCTGGGTTTTCTATAAATCTCTTTTGTAAAATGTTGTTATTAAATAAATTGTTTATTGAAAGTAAAATCAGTCCTTGGTGATGTGCCATATATGTTTTTACTGTTTCTGCTTTGCTTCCTTTTTTTAATCTTTCTGGTGTAAAATCAATTGATTCATAAAATCCGTATTTATTGTACATTCCATATTCTTCGAGTCTTTTTAAATTTTGATATACTTCTTTTGGGTAATCTGTTATTGCTAATATGCTTCCATATGGAGCCACAACCATTTCATCTGCAAGTCCTCTTTTTAGTCCTAGCCATGGTATTCCAAATGCTTTATATTGATAGTTTGAATGCAGATCTTTTAAGTTAAACGCCGCTTCTGATATTCCCCATGGTATTTGCAACTTTTTTGCATATTCCATCTGGCTCATAATCATAAATTTACAAGATTCGTCTAATAAACTTCCTTTGTATTTTGGTATATTGATATTTGGCATTAAATATTCAAATGATGTTCCTGACCATGATACAAGCCCTTTATATTTTCCAAGTGTAGTTAGTGTTCTACTTAATGAATTCCAATGTTTTGCCGGAACATCTTTTTTTGCTATTGCTATCAAACTTGCTTGTCTTGCTTCTGAAGCTAATAAGTCATAATATGAATTTGTTAATTTGTTTTCTTCTACATTGAATCCTATTGAAAATATTCTTTGTTCTTTTTTGTATATATGTGAAAAATCTGTGTTTTCTATTAATTTGTTTACTATTTTTAGTAAACCAGAAATCAAATCTATGTCGCATTTGTTTTGATTATTATCGCATTTTGTTTGATGTTTTATTTGACTTTTGTCGCATTTATTTTGACTTTCTAACCAATTTTTTATAACATATAAATATCCCACAAAGTTACCGCTATCTACTGTTGAGACATATCTAGGAAATAATGGTTCTTTTGTTTCCGTATTATACCAATTGTATAAATGACCATTCCATTTTTGAAGTTCATTTACTGTGTTTAAAATATTTTTTAGCAATTCTATTGTTTTATCATAATTTATAAAACCTAAATCATTTGCAGAGATAACCGCCATCATAGATAAACCAATATTTGTAGACGATGTTCTTCTTACCACTTTATTTTTTCTATCTTCTTGATAATTGTCTGGAATCAAAAAATTATCTTCTTGTCTTAAGTACTTTTCAAAAAATCCCCATGTTTTTCTAGCAATTTCTAAAACATAATCTTGCTCTTTCTGTGTTAATAATTCTACTACCTTTTTTTCTGTTTTTTCTTTACTTATGCAATACATAATTGCTGGAGTCAAAATCCATAATAATCCAAGCATTAATGCCAATATATTATTACTATTTCCATAAATTATAAATGCCACAATTCCTGTTATAATGTTAATTGCCATATTTTTGTAGTATGAGATTATATCTGTTTTTGCCATTTTTTCTGCTTCTTCTGATGTTGTCCATTCAAGCAAATTTTTATGAGTTATTTTTACTCTATATATTGTTTTTGCTATTGCTTTTAAAGATGTATATGCTTTGTATGGCAAACATCCAAGTGTAATTATTGTTCGTGCAAAAATTCCTTTTAAACCTGATATTTTAGGCGTAAATGTTTTTTGTTTTTCTTCTCCTTCTCTTTTCCCAAATAGATAATTAATTAATTCCAAAATAAACGGAATTATTGAAATTAAAATTATTATAAAATTAAATGCAAAAACATCTATATTGAAAGCTTTTCCAATTATATTTATATACATTAAAGCAAATATAATTGAGATTTCAAATAAACTTCTTCTTAAATTATCAAAAATTTTATATTTTGAAAGCATATTTAAAGGACTTTTTTTGCTTAGCCATTTTGTTATTTGCCAGTCTCCTCTAATCCATCTTGAAAGTCTATTCATAAAACTCATATATTTTGTTGGGTACCCATCCATTAGCATGATATCAGAAACCAGTCCACATCTTAAATAACTTCCTTCGAGTAAATCATGGCTTAGTACTGTATTTTCAGGGATTGCATTTTCCATTACTTTTGAAAATACTTTTAAGTCGTATATTCCTTTTCCTGTAAAAATTCCCTCTTTAAAATTATCTTGATATATGTCTGATATCGCATTTGTGTAACTGTCTATTCCTCCTGCTCCTGCAAATATTTTTGTAAATAGTGTTTTATAACTTATGTCCAAATTAATTCCAACTCGTGGTTGCATTATTCCATATCCGTCTATTACTATGTTTTTTTGTTCATCTATTTCTGGTCTGTTTAATATGTGTGCCATTGCTCCAACTAATTCTGATGCCGTATTTAAAACCAAATCTGTGTCTGCATCTAATGTGATTATATATTTTATATTTTTTAATTTCTCTATAATTATTTCATTTCCAGTATTTTGGTACTCATTATCTTTGTTTTTTTCTATATCTTGATTTTCTATTTGGTTTTGTATAGTATTAATTCTAAATGGATTTTTTCCTTGTAAAATATATTGATTTAACTGATTCAGCATTCCTCTTTTTCGTTCCCATCCTAAATAAGAGCCTTCTTTTTCATTCCATTCTCTTTTTCTATATATAAAATTAAATATTGGAAAATCTGGATTTTGATATTTTTTATTTAATCTTTCAACTTGTTCTAATCCCTCTTGAATTACTTCACTGTCGAATTTTTCTTCTTGCATATTACTTTCTGAACAATCACCTAACAATGTAAAATATAAATTTGGTGATTTATTTGCTAAATAATAAACCTCTAGTTTTTTAAACATTTCAGCTACTTTTTCTTTGTTTTTTACAATTGTAGGAATTACTACCATTGTTGTGTTCTCACTGTCTATACCATTTGAAAAGTCTATTTTTGGTATTAGTTTAGGCTTTACTGTTTTGCTTAAAATTGTTTGTATTATTTGTATAATTACTTCACTTGATGGTATTAAAAATAGTATAAAACTTACGAATGCAAGTCCTGTGTTTTTTATTTTTAGATTTAAAATGTAACTTAAAACTGCTGATAAAATTATTGTTAAAATTCCTATTGTTGTTATATATATTTTTGTTTTTGCTTGTGGAGTTTTTTCATTTTTATTTGTGTATTCTAATTTTTCGTATAACTCATTTATTCCATTGTCTATTAGGTAATATCCAATGTGTGATTTTTTTGATGTTTCTTGCAAATTTTCTTGTGCCAGTTCCAGCATTTTTCTTGCTATATAAATTTCAGAAATCTTCGTCTTTTTACTTATTTCCTTTATCTTTCCTCTGTAATACTCTTTCGTTTTATAGTCCATTTTTTCATACACATTTGCTGGGTCTTTTTTTAGTATTTCTTCTACACCATTTATTTTTTCGAATATATCCAAAAAATTAATTCTTTGAATTTCTTTAATACTTGTAATACTATTTCCCATTAAAACTTTTTGCGTAGCAATTTCAAAATGCTCCTTTTTTATAACGTCAGATACAGTTGTTCCAAGCTTTTCAACAACTTCTTCAAGTACATTTAAATATGCATTTGCTTTTTTACCATATCTTTTTAAAATGTATGACATATATTCAATAAATGGATATCTCATATCTTGAAAAAATTCTTTTTCTATTTTAGTATTTTTAAATTTTGTTTGTGATTTATCCTTATTTTCAACTAATCTTTCTGCTATATTTTCTGCTCTATATTTTTGAATTTGACTGCTATATATTTGTGCACATATATCTGCGATATTTTCTATAATTGCAATTTGCAAAAAGATTCCTATATTCCAAATTTCGTCCATACTTAATGTCTTTTTTCTTTGATAACTTATTAGGTAATCTTCTAACTTTTCTCTTTCTATTTTGTTGTCTGTGTATGCAACTATTTCTGAAGCTAAGACATATATTCGTGCAAATCCTTTGTATTCTCCATTTGATATTCCTACAAAATTCATGTATTTATTTAAAGGTAGTTCTTTTTGAATTTGTTTTACTGTTTCTTCTATTATATAAAAATTGTCTAACAGCCATTCTCCTGCAGGGTGTATGTTTATTCCTAATTTTAGATGTTCGTTTAATATGTTGTAGACTTCTTCTATTGTTTTAAAATTTTCTATTAGTTGTGGCACTGGATATGTGTCTTTTTGTGATTTTGATGTTGTGTTGTGGCTTGATGCAATTTTTTCTAGGTGTTTTTCTAGCTGACTTTTTTCTAACATTGTTCCTGTTATTTTTAGTTTTTGGTTTTCTTTCAAAAAAATTCCACTCCTTGCAAACATTTTTTGTTTTTATTGTTTGCCAAAGAGTGGAAATTTATTCATTTTGTTTTATTTGAATTTCTATTGTGATATTTTAATTTATAAAAATATCAATAATTCCAAAAGGAAAAAGCCCGTATTAACGAGCTTTTCTTCTTTTCTTGTAAAGATAATTTCGTAATGACCAATGGTATGTTTCCATAAGTGACATAAAACCGAATTCAAAGATTATAAAACCTGTGATGGGTTTCCATATGTCCTCCTTTAACGGATCTGAGAAAACCCCTTGTACCATTCCAATTACAAGTACTGCCAAACTGACAATGTACATTGTAACTTTTTTTATTCTCCTATCTCTAATTTCCTTCCGTGTTGCTTTTTTTCTTGTCATATTATCTCCTTACCTGCTATATATCTAGCTTCTTCCTTTACATAGTTCCTACTATACTTATATTATAACACTTTTTATTTAAAAATGCAAAATTTTATCTTTCTTTCCCTAAATTTTCCGTCTTTATCTCTTCTATTTGATTTTCTTTATACTCAACAATTGATTTTATAAAATTTCGTTTATAACCACGTTTTATTTTTGAATCTGTTTGTTGATTATCCATACTATCTTTCCATGTAATTCCAGTATCCATTATTTTTTCTACTTTTTCTAATGCTTTATTATCATAGTTTGCAATTCCTGTATAATTATTATTTCCATCATTTAAAACTTCTTGAATTATTTTTGAATTTTCATCTGTTACTGTTACTTTTATTAGTCCTCCACTAATATCTACTTTATCCTCTTTTGAATCATATTCATTTTTATATCGTATTATCTCGTTTCCGTTTTGATCTCTGTCTTTAACTAAAAAAAATCCATTATCTTCTCTAGTTCTATAAATTTCACTCACATTACTTCTGTCAAAATCTGTTTTGTACTCATCATTATATTCTTGGATATAAATATCTTTTAGATAATCCAAAACTTCATCTGGTGTTTTTTTACTTTCAACTTCTTTTACAACAGTGTCTTCTAATGTTGTATCATTTATTTCTTCTAATTTTTCATTACTTACCTTTATACCTTCAATAAATACTTCTCTATCACTCAGATTTTTAACATTTACGTTTTTACCAGCCTTTTCTGCATCTACTGTTATTTCGTTTTTATTTTGTTCTACTCCTTTAGTTCCCGGATTTAATAAAGCCACAGTTCCACCTGAAACTAATGCTGTTAATCCAATAGCAGCAAGCATTCTTTTTCTTTTTTCACGCTTTACTACTTTTCTTGCTACACTTTTTTCCTGTGCTTTTGTCAATAATGGTCTACCACTTTCTTCTCTTTTTTCATTTATCTCATTTATTCGTGCTTTTACTTTTTTTGCATCACTATTTGCAATAGCAAATGCTCTTTTTTTATCTTTCATACCTTTATCTCCTTTTCTTTTAGTACACATTAATTATATAGCATAAATTTTTTTATTTCAACAAAATTGTACAATATTCTTTATCTTTTTTTTATTTTTTTCATATTATATATTAATCAGACATTATGTTTGAAAAAATTATTATTTGAAAGGATGTAATTTTTATGGAAATGGAAGAAAAAAGACCTGGATGTCCAATATTAGATGTTGATGGTGTTATATCAGGTGGTAAGCAATTTGACTTAGATATAAGCCTACCAGAAGATAATAGAGATGTTATATATGGAGTTATCAGAGACTGTTTCAAAGAGCCAATTTGTGACGCAGTTGTAAAATTAACAGAAGTTGCTTATGACTGTGGTAAAGAAATAAGAAAACCAATAGGTCACACATTTACAGACAAAGAAGGAGAATTCGTATTTGGCCCTCTTTGTCCAGATAGACACTATTCTATACAAATTTGGGCAAATGCTACAAAGAAAATAAAAATTTGTGCAAAATGTCATCATGAAGGTAAATGCTTAAAAGGTGATAAACATGATAAATGTGATTGCTTTATAGGCAAAAAAGATGGTCATTGTGATGATAGAAATTGTGAAGATTCTAAAGAATGTTGCGATAAATAATATTGTCCTAATAAAAAATGCTATATATGAATTTTTTCAAAATTTCATATATAGCATTTTAAAATTAAATTTTTATATTATTCCCATTTTCTTGACGAATTTTTTTCCCTTTTTCATCATTTTATTTTTATTTAATAAGTCTGTGTCATTATACATCATTAATATACCTGTTGCTAATAGTCCTCCTACTACTAATCCTTTTGTAAATTTCATATTTTCCTCCCTTCGTTTCTTTCATCAACCAAAATTTTGTCTTTTAAATTTTGGTTGATTTCGATTTGCATCATTCAATTTTTGTCATATTTTATTTTGTCCTTTTTTTAATTTTTTATGCTCTTTATAAATGGTATATATTTCATGTATGGCAATAATTAACAAAAATATTCCAAACATTTTTCTTAATTTGTTTACGTTTGTTTGAATTGATAAATTCGCTCCTACTATTGCTCCTAAAATACCAAAAATTGAAATTATTGTTGCAGCCTTTAATCGTATATTTTTGTTTTTTATATTTACAATTATTGCAACAATTGATGTTGGAATAAAAAATATTAAATTTGTTGATTGAGCTATATGTTGTTCTAATCCACAAACGTTTGTTAATAAAAAAATTAGAATTGTTCCTCCTCCCATTCCTGTCCCACTTACTATTCCAGAAACTAATCCTATTATAATTTTTCCCATTATCATCACTCTTTATTTTTTAAATCATAAAATTTCTTTTCTGCAATACTTGTTAAACATTTATCACATTTTATCATCTGTGATATTATCACCTCCTTTAGTTTTTCATCTTCTATATTGTCTGCTAAATCTAAAAATTTTTGAAGTTCAAATAAATATTGCTTATTTTTGTTTTTCCATTTTCTTTTTTCAAATATTCTTTCGTTCATTTGTTCATTCCTTGCTTTCCTGTATTTAGGTTTTTACTTTGGCGTCACCTATAAACCATTTTAACCATTTATTTTTATTTTAGCATGTCTATATAATATGACATTTTAGACTATATTTTTTATTTTTTTTACAAAACATTGTTTTTAATTTATAATATACTATTATTTTAATTCATTATCATTTTAAATGACACATATATTAAAAATAATGTAAATACAATTTTCAAGTATTTTTCTGGTAACTTTTTTAGCAATTTTGCCCCTATATATCCGCCAATAGCTCCTCCTATTCCACATAAAATTGCTGAATTCAAGTTTATAAAGTTTCCTTTATAATAAAATATACTACTTGTTAAAACCATTGGAAGTATGCAAAACACTGATGTTCCTCTTGCTTTTTGTGATTCCATTCCTAATATATACAAAAATGCTGGTACTAATATTAGTCCTCCGCCTGTTGAAAAGAATCCACTTACTAGTCCTGCTATTAGTCCTATAAATGATAATTTTATATATTTTTTAAATTGTTCTTTATTTTTTTGAAGCATAAAAAAACCTACTTTTCTTTTTAAGTAGGTTTCCCAATTTTTATATTTATATTTAATTTTTTTACTTTTTACTTTTTATTTTTTATTTTTCAATCAACTATTATACATTAAAAAATATTTATATGTTTACTCTGGAATATTTTCATCTTTTATATAATATTTTGTTCCTAACATTTTGTCTGGTAAATATTGTTGTTCTACCCAATGGCCAGGGAAATTATGTGGATATAGATATCCTTCATTATATCCTAATTTTCTCATATCTTCTATTGGTGCATTTCTAATGTGCATAGGAATAGTTCCTGTGTCTTTTGTTGTTACATCTTCTAAAGCTTTATTTATAGCCAAATATGAAGCATTAGATTTTTTTGAAGTTGCTACATATACTGCTGCTTCTGAAAGTAATATTCTTGCTTCTGGCATTCCTACCATATGTACTGCTTGCATTGCTGCATTTGCAACAACCAATGCATTTGGATTTGCCATACCAACATCTTCTGATGCAGCAATTACTATTCTTCTTGCTAAAAACATTGGGTCTTCTCCACCACTTAATGCTCTTGCTAAATAGAATACTGTTGCATCAGGGTCTGAGCCTCTCATTGATTTTATAAATGCACTTATATTATCATAATGAGTGTCACCTTTTTTGTCAAAAACTGCTTTTCTACTTTGAACACAATTTTTGATAACATCGTCTGTTATATGAATATATCCATCTGCTTCCATATTTGTTGTAAGAACTGCTATTTCTAGTCCATTTAATGCTGTTCGCACATCCCCATTTGATATTGCTGCAAGTTTTCTTAAAGTATCATCTTCAACTTTTATACTATACTGTTTTAATCCATCTTCTCTTGTTAATGAATTTTTTAAAATTGTATAAATATTTTCTTCTGTTAATGGTTCTAGTTTTATAACCATTGACCTTGAGATTAAAGCCTTATTTACTTCAAAATATGGATTTTCTGTTGTTGCTCCAATAAGAATTATAAGTCCATTTTCTACATATGGAAGTAAAGCATCTTGTTGTAATTTGTTAAATCTATGAATCTCGTCTATAAATAGTATGCTTTTTCCTGTTGGATTTATCATAAAATTTTTTGTTTCTTCAATTACTTTTTTTATATCTGATACTCCTGCAGTTACTGCATTTATTTTATAAAATTTGTATTTTGTTGTTTCACTTATTACTTTTGCAAGTGATGTTTTTCCGCATCCAGGAGGTCCAAATAATATAATACTAGATAATCTGTCTGCTTTTATTGTTCTATATAAAATTTTGTCTTTTCCAAGTACATGCTCTTGTCCGACATATTCTTCTAGTGTTTTGGGTCTCATTCTGTATGCTAGTGGTTCGTTACTGTTCATCATTTTTCTCCTAAATTTCGGGATAGGGGGACGGGTCTTCAGTCCCGAAAATTTTTTAAATTTTAGGGATTGAAGACCCGTCCCCTAATCCCTATTTTCCAAGTATTGTTAAACCTTTTCTAATTAATTCTTCTGTTGACATATCTTCTTTTGCTAATTTATCAAATGCTTTTTCAATTTCTCTCTTGTTATATCCTAAGACTTGTAAAGCGGCCATTGCTTCTTGAATTTTTTCTTCGTTTTCTATTCTTTCTTCTAGTTTTGTTTTTACTAAATTTTGTCCTTTTGATGCTTTTGTTAGTTCTTGAATTTGTTGTTCTTTTTTCATTTTATCTTTTAATTCTAGAATTATTCTTTGTGCTGATTTTGCACCTATTCCTGGTATTTGTGTTAATGTTTTTACATCTTCTGAAATTATTGCAAGTGCAAATTCTGTTGGCTCACATACATCAAGCATTGCTACTGCTGTTTTGGCTCCTATTCCACTTACTGATATTAATAATTCGAACATTCTTAGTTCTTCTAAACTATTAAATCCAAATATACTAATATCATCTTCTCTTACTTTGTAATATGTGTGTACTTTTACTTGCTCTCCTATGTTTCCTAATTTTTCTATTCCTGATTCTGACATAAATACTTTGTATCCTAGTCCACCTACATCTATTACTATGTATCCTGTCATTTTCATTTCTAGTGTTCCTTTTATATATGCTAACATATTTTTTCTCTCCAATCATTTGCTTTTGTTTTTTGTCCTTTTGGGGACGGTTCTGTTTGAGACATTAGATATCATAAAAATAAGTCGCTTCTAAGTCTGCTTCGTGCATTAATAGTGCCAATGGATATTTCTTGTATGCTGCTCCTATTGTGTTGTATAGTTCTTTTGGTTCTGTATATCCCATGTGCCAACGTATTGAATATTTTTCTTCTGGTGTTAATTTCATATATTCTGTAATCATCATTACTGATTTTTCTCCATGTCCATATGGTATTGTGTCATCTACTGTGTAATATGGTACTTTTTCCCATACCCCTAGGGCATTTTTGGCATTTCTATAGTCTATTTTATAAAAGTTTGCTTTGCATAGGTCGTGTAATAATGGTACTAGTATTAATGTTTCTGGATTTATGTTTAATGGTTCTATGTTTGTTTCTACTTTGTGTTTTAGTATTTCATATACTTTCATGCTGTGTTCTACTAGTCCACCTTCATAGTTTCCGTGAAATCTTGTGCTTGCTGGTGCTGTGAAAAAGTCTGTTTTTTCTATAAATTCTATTAGTTCGTTTATTCCTTCTCTTTTGACTTGTTTTAGTAATTCTAAAAATTGTTCTTTCATTTTATCCCTACTTTCTTGATATTTTTCTCTCATTTTCTTTGCTTATTATATAAATTAAAAACTAAAAAGTCAATAGGCTTATGCAAATTTTTGTTTGTATTCCTATTTGAAAAATAAAATAAAGTTGAGATAGAATTCAATTTTCCTCTCAACTATTTGCATTATATCCTATATTAAAAAATATAACTCTCCCAACATCAATCTATTTCAAAAACAAATTTTTAATTCTCTCAATTGCCTCAACAGTATTTTCTTTAGTATTAAAAGCAGTAAGTCTAAAATACCCCTCACCATGTGGACCAAAACCACTTCCAGGTGTACCAACAACATTAGCCTCATCCAACAATTTATCAAAAAATTCCCAAGAAGTCATACCCTCTGGAATCTTAAGCCAAATATATGGTGAATTAACTCCTCCATACACTTTAAATCCTGCTTTTTCTAATCCCTCTCTAATAATTTTTGCATTTTCCAAATAATAATTAATATTTTCTCTTATTTGTTTTTGACCTTCTTCTGTATAAATTGCTTGTGCCGCTCTTTGAGTAATATACGGAGTTCCATTAAATTTTGTACAAGTCCTTCTATTCCATAATTTATTTAAACTTATTTCTTCTCCATTTTCTGTATAACCTTTTAATTCTTCAGGTATTACAACATATCCACATCTAACACCTGTAAATCCAGCAGTTTTTGAATAGCTTTTAAATTCTATTGCAACTTCTTTTGCTCCATCTATTTCATAAATGCTATGTGGTATATTTTCTTCTGTTATAAATGCTTCGTATGCAGCATCATATAAAATAATTGATTTATTTTCCCTTGCATACTTAACCCATTTTTCTAGTTCATTTTTATCTAATACTGTTCCTGTTGGGTTGTTTGGGAAGCATAAATATATTAAATCAACTCTTTCTTTTGGTAATTCTGGTTTAAAGTCATTTTCTGCAGTTACTGGTAAATATACGATTTTGTCGTATGTTTCTTTTTCTTTATTATATTTTCCGCTTCTTCCTGACATTACATTTGTGTCCAAATACACTGGGTAAACTGGGTCTGTAATTGCAACTTTGTTATCTTGTGCAAATATATCAACTATATTTCCGCAGTCACATTTTGAACCATCTGATACAAATATCTCGTTTACTGATATATCTATGTTTCTTGCTTTATAGTCTTTTTTTGATATTTCTTCTCTTAAAAATTCATATCCTTGTTCTGGTCCATATCCTCTAAATCCTTGTGCCGTACCCATTTCTTCTACAGCCTTTTTCATTGCTTCTATACATGCTGGAACTATTGGTTTTGTTACATCACCAATTCCTAATTTTATAATTTTTTTATCTGGATGTTCTTCTGTATATTTTGCTACTTTTTTTGCAATTGTAGAAAATAAATAACTATCTTGTAATTCTAAAAAATTTTCATTTATATAACTCATCTAATTGCCTCCTCATAAAGTTCTCCATCAAATACTGTTACTGCAGGTCCTGTCATATATACATGATTATCTGTTTCATTCCATTCAATATTCAATGTTCCACCTAATAATTCTATATTCACTTTTCTGTCTGTTAGACCATTTAAGTTGCAAGCAACCGCTGTAGCACATGCTCCTGTTCCACATGCTAGTGTTTCTCCTGCTCCTCTTTCCCAAACTCTCATATTGATGTTCTGTCTGTCTACAATTTGTGCGAATTCTATATTTGCTTTTTTAGGAAATGCTTTGTCAACTTCTAATACTTTACCATATTTTTCTACATCAAATTCTTTTGTGTTCTCAACTATTGTAATGGCGTGTGGATTTCCCATTGATACACATGTGAATTTGAATTTTTTGTTTTCTGCTTCTAGTTCTAGATTTTTTACTGGCTCTTCTGTTGATATTACGGGGATTTTTTCTGCTTCTAATATTGGCTCTCCCATATCAACTCGTGCAGTTTCAACTTTTCCGTCTTTTGTGTTTAATATTAATGTTTTAATTCCAGCAAGTGTTTCAATTTTTACTGTTGTTTTGTTTGTAAGGCCTTTGTCATATACAAATTTTCCTACACATCTTATTCCATTTCCACACATTTCTGCTTCACTTCCATCAGAATTAAACATTCTCATTTTGAAGTCTGCAACTTCACTTTTACATATTAAAATCAAGCCGTCTGAGCCTATTCCAAAGTGTCTGTTGCTGACAAATTTAGCTAGAGATGATTCGTTTTCTATTTTTTGATTTATGGCATCAATATAAACATAATCATTCCCTAGCCCATGCATTTTTGTAAATTTTATCATAAATATCACCTCATTTAGGTATTAATAGTAAATAAAATATAGTTATATTTTATTGTTTTGTATTCTATCACAATAATTTTTATTTTACAAGATTTTTTTGACATCCTTTCATTTTTTATATATAATGTAGTTGCAAATACAAAGGATGGTGTTTTATATGAAATTTATAAAAAAACTATTATTCACAATAATATTATTAGTAATAATTTTCTCCTTAGCAATTCTAGGAATCGGCAAATTATATTACAACCAAGCACTAAAAGAAAAACCGTTAATAACAAGAATTGACGAGATTGCAGGAAAAGAAAACTTTGTCAAATTTGAAGATATGTCCGCAGATTATAGAAACGCTGTAATTAGTGTCGAGGACCACAGATTTTACGACCATGGACCTGTAGACTTCATTGCCATAGGACGAGCCCTATTCACAAATGTAAAAAACAAAGAACTACAAGAAGGCGGAAGTACAATAACACAACAAGTTGCAAAAAATATTGTATTTTCTCAAGATAAATCCTGGTTAAGAAAAATTGGTGAAATTTTTGCCGCATATGATATAGAAAAAAATTATAGCAAAAAAGAAATCTTTGAAATATATGTAAATACAGCATATTTTGGTGATGGTTATTATGGAATTTATGATGCAAGTTATGGCTATTATAAAAAAGCTCCTAAAGATTTAAACTTAGATGAAGCCTCAATGCTTGCAGGCGTTCCAAATGCACCATCTGTATATGCTCCAACAGTAAATCCTACTTTAGCAAAAAAACGTCAATATCATGTTTTAAAAAATATGCTTGAATATGGCTATATAACTAAAGAACAAGCAATGTCTATAAATTAATTTGTAATATATTATAACACATAATTTATTGTTTTATGTGTTATTTTTTTACCCCTTTCATATATATATTATTATGGAGGGTTAGTATGAAAGTATTGTTTATAAAAAATAGAAAACATTTATATTTTGGAATCATTTTTGTCTTTTTATTGTTAGTATCTATTTCTATATTTTTTATGCATATTTCTCCATCCTATGCAGTAGAATTTGCCAAAAATTCTTTTTTTAATATTGATGTAACAATTTCTCTAAACGACATAGAAAAATCTGATGAAAAGAAAGCATACTTAACTTTTGACGATGGTCCAACAACTAAGGCTACTGCTAAGATTTTAGATGTTCTAAAAGGAGAAAATGTTAAGGCAACATTTTTTGTTGTTGGAAAACATGTTAAAGAAAATCCTGAATTGGTAAAACGAGAATATGAAGAAGGTCACTATATTGCAAACCATGGGTATAATCATAATAATAAAATTTTGTATAGAGATATGGATTCTTTTAAAAATGAAATTACTTCAACAGATGCAGAAATCGCTAAGGCACTTGGTGTTGATAATTATTGCTCTCATATTTTTAGATTTCCTAATGGTTATATGTCACACATATATACCAGTCAAAAAAAAGAAGCTCTTAAGGTTTTGTCAAACTTAAATTATGTTTATGTTGATTGGAATTGTTTAAATAAAGATTCTGAGAAAAAATATTCTGATTACCAATTAATAAATAATTTGAAAAAGACTTCTAAAAATAAAGGTACTTTAATTATTTTGATGCATGATACTGCAGATGTTAATAAAACTTATAATATAATTAAAGAGTCTGTTTCTTATCTAAAATCTGAAGGCTATGAATTTAGAAATTTTTATGATTTTATTAATAATCAGTTTTAGTTTGTTGTTTTTTGTTTTTATCTTTGTTATTGTTTATTTTTATTACCTTTTGGTTAATATAATTATTGTTTTTATATTTTAGGTAATTATCCATGTAACTCATTGGTTATAGTTCTATAATAGTTGATATGGAGGTATTCTATGAAATTTGATGCAGAAAAATTTAGTTATAGGTTAACTGTCTTACTTGATGAAAGCAATATGACTCAAACTCAATTAGCAGAAAAAGTTGGTACTACAAATGTAACAATTTGTAGATATATTAATGGCGAACGAGTACCAAGAATCGATGTCGCTTCTAAAATAGCAGCCATTTTTAATGTATCTCTAGATTATTTACTTGGAATCTCAGAAAATGTTGATTCAGAAAATTTAACAAAAAACCAAGATTTAGATATTGCTTTATTAATGAAAAACTTATATTCACTTGATAATGACACACATCTTTCTAAAAAGCAAATTGAAATGATAAAAGCACTTTTACTAGCCAATAAAGACTTCATTTTATCGGCTTAAAAAAACAGAATCAAGATTTTTTATGCAATACAAGTTGCTACAAAATCTTGATTCTGCCATTTTTATATCATTTAATTATTTTCTGTTCTTTTCTTTTCACAGGCTCCACAAATAATCATATTATTGAATGTAAATTGTAACTTTTTATTTCTTACTTTCTACTATTTTTTCTAATGCTATTGCTAATTGATCTGGACATGATGTTCCTTTATATCCACATTGTATTCCTTTTAGTCTTTTTATTGCTTCTTGAATTTTCATTCCTTCTATTAATCTTGAAACTCCAACTGTGTTTCCTGCACATCCACCTTGTATTGTTACCTTTTTTATAATGTCTCCATCTACATCTATTATCATTTCTTGTGAACATACACCTTCTGGTTCATATCTATATTCCATTTTTTCTTCTTCCTTTCTTGATTATCTTTCTTTTTTATTATAACAACACTTATAGTAAAAGTCCAGCAAAAAACTGGACTTTTGAAAAATTAATTTGAGATTTTTAGCAAATAATTAAAACATATTTTTTACATTTTCTATTACCTCGGCCGGTAAATCACTAGCATACAGTTCATTCACATAACTATATGTGAATTTTTTTACCTGAATTCCTTCCTTATTGCCTAGAAGCATATAATGTATACTAACTGTGCCCTTTCCTCTTCTGGCAATTATTATACTATCAGGGAATAGATAAAACACAAAAAAGGTACTACAACTATTTGTACTACCTTTTAATACTACATTATTTTTTTACCTCAATATGAACATCTTTTAATTGTTGTTCAGATACAACTGAAGGCGCTCTCATAAGTAAATCTCTTGCTCTCTTATTTTTAGGGAAAGCAATAACTTCTCTAATATTTTGAGAATCTTCAATAAGCATTACCATTCTGTCAACACCAGGTGCTGCTCCAGCATGTGGAGGTGTTCCATATTGGAATGCATTATATAATGCACCAAATCTATTTTTAACATCTTCTTCTTTGTATCCTGCAATTTCAAAAGCCTTTACCATTATTTCTGGATTGTGGTTTCTTACTGCTCCTGATGCCATTTCATAACCATTACATACTAGGTCATATTGATATGCTAATATGTCTAATGGGTCTTTTGTTTCTAATGCTTCCATTCCACCTTGTGGCATTGAGAATGGGTTGTGGTTAAAGTCAATTGTTCCTTCGTCTGATAATTCATACATTGGAAAATCTACTATGTAGCAGAATCTGTAAACATCTTTTTCTAGTAAGTCTAATCTTTTTCCTAATTCAATTCTAACTAAACCTGCTATTTTTTGTGCTGTTTTAAATTCGTCTGCTATAAAGAATACACTTGAATTTTTGCTCATTCCAAATTCATTTACTAATTGTTCTTTTATATCATCTGTAATGAATTTTGCAATTCCTCCTGTAACTTCTCCTGATTCTTCATATTTTGTCCAAGCAAGACCTTTTGCTCCTACTTCGTCTGATGTAGCATATTCTGTCATTTTGTCAAAGAATTTTCTTCCTTGTTCTGCTCCATTTGGAACTATTATTGCTTTTATTGTTTTTCCTTCAAATGCTTTAAAGTCTGAGTTTTCAAAACATTTTGTTACATCTTGTATTATTAATGGGTTTCTTAAGTCTGGTTTATCAATTCCGTATTTTTCCATTGCTTCTCTATATGGAATTTTTATAAATGGCCCTTCATCTACTTTCCATGTTGTAAACTTTTTAAATGTATATGGTACAACTTCTTCTATTACTTTGAATACATCCTCTTGTGTTGCAAAACTCATTTCAAAATCTAATTGATAGAATTCTCCTGGTGCTCTGTCTGCTCTAGGGTCTTCGTCTCTAAAGCATGGGGCAATTTGGAAGTATTTATCAAATCCTGATACCATCAATAATTGTTTAAATTGTTGTGGAGCTTGTGGTAATGCGTAAAATTCTCCTGGATTTAATCTACTTGGTACTAAGTAGTCCCTTGCACCTTCTGGTGAAGAATTTGCAAGTATTGGTGTTTGAATTTCCGCAAATCCTAATTCATCCATTTTATCTCTTAATGTTTTTAAGATTTTTGAACGTAGTAAAATATTATTGTGTAATTTTTCATTTCTTAAATCTAAAAATCTATATTCTAGTCTTAAATCTTCTCTAACTTCTTGGTCTGTGTTTATTTCAAATGGAAGCACATTTTTGCATTTTCCTAATACTTCTATTTCATTTGCAATTACTTCTATTTCACCTGTTGGAATTTTTGTATTTTTGTTGCTTCTTTCCACAACTTTTCCTGATATGTGAATACAACTCTCTGTTGTTAAATCTTTTGCTTGTTTTTGTAATTCTTCGTCATTTATTACTATTTGTGTTATTCCAAATTGGTCTCTTAAATCAATGAATATCATTGCTCCTAAATCTCTTATTTTTTGTATCCATCCTGCTAGTTCTACTGTTTCTTCTACATTGTTTATGTTTAATTCTCCACATGTTTTTGTTCTGTACATTGTCTTTCCTCCAATTTCAATCTATGTATTATAATATCACATTTTTCTTGATTTTTCAATTATCTTACTTCATTTTGTTTTTCTTTGTCTTTTTCTTCTGTTAAAAATTTTTGATATGCTCCTTTAAATTCATAAAATCTTTCACCAAAAAAGTTTTTATAATGTTCTTTTATTTCAGTAGGAATCTCTATTCCTGTTTCTGTTTTAGCATTCTGTATTGCTTTGTTTATATCAAAATCTTCTATTACTTCTTCTACGTATTTATTAAACCATTTTTTATCTCCAAAATCCCTAAAAAATGCTCCAAAATCATATTTGCTTCCATCACTTGTTGTTCTTACTTTTTTTCTTAACGTACCTGACTCGCAACAACAATCTAAATCATAAATTGGCGCAATTCTAGCCCTTTTTTCCTTTTCATTTAACAATATTCCCCAATTATGATTATTTCATCTGTCTGTTTTACAAATCTATTAAATAATGATTGCTTTATAAATTCTTTTTTTATTGTGTCTATGTCTTGACTTTTAAATCCTTTTTCATTCAAATATTTATTTATATGTTTCATCATAGATTGAATATTTAATTCATTTATATTACCATCTGATTCTTCTAATATTTCCTCGCCATGTATTAGTTCTTCATTTTTCTTTTTAAAATCTACTGTTAATATCTGTTTCATATTTCTATTAAATTTGTTACCTGCTACTATATAATATTTGGCACTTTTGTTTTGGAATTGTTTTGCTATTTGCGGCAATAATATGTTGTTATATAGTGAAACATAGTATTGTTCTTTAGTTAGCTCTCTGTATATATCTCCAAATGGTCTTTTTAATAATGCCATCGTTTTTTGGTCTTTTAGTAAAACCCAATTAACACAGTTAGTATATTTTTCAACATCAAGTGCTGATGTATTATAGTCTTGCTTTTTTAATATTATTTCTCCATTATCGTTATGTTCAAAATAGTTTTCGTCATTTAAATTTAATATTTCTACTTTTTGTTTTTCCAAATATTCTTTATAATCTTGCTTATCTTTAAACATTTTATCTCCTACTTTTCATTTTTTTCTTTATATATTAAACCACATTTTATAAAATTTTACAACATTTTTCACTGTTTACCTTGAATAAACAAAATATTTTTGTTACAATAATTAAAGATTTATATGAAAAGAGGTCTATTATGGCAAAAGAAGAATTTGATTTTTATGATAAAACTAGTTTAAAATCTTATAATTTAGATAAAAGTATGCAATATCAATTAAATATTTTAGGAAGTTTGGATGTTTTTACAAGGAAGCATTCAGAAAATGTAGCAAGTCTTGTCTGTAGAATATGCAAATATCTACATCTTTCCAAAGACTTTACTGAATATTGTACAATTTGTGCTTATTTACATGATATTGGAAAACAATTTATTCCAGCAAGTATTTTACAGAAGCGTTCTCCTTTAAATGATAAAGAATTTGAAATAATGAAGACTCATACAACTATTGGTTATAATATTTGTATGGATGATTTAAAATTGCGTCCTTATGCTGCTGGTCCATTATATCATCATGAGGCATTAAATGGTGTTGGATATCCTAATGGAATTACTGAAAAGGATATTCCTATTGAGGGTCAAATTATTCGTGTTGCTGATGAGTTTGACGCTATTGTTAGCAAACGTCAATATAAATCTCATATTGATGTTATTGATACATTAAAAATGTTGATATCTGAATCAAAACCTATTGAAGATCCAGAGTCTTATAAAATTCCTGTTAAAGATTCAAAATTTGGCATGCTTAATCCTGCTATTGTAAGGGCTTTGATAAAAGTTATCATCGATGATACAGAATATGAGATTTCATGTATTATGGATTATTTAAAAGATTTGAAAGTTGAAATCAAGCGTCTTGCTGAAATTGAAAAATATGATAAAAAGCGTCTTGCCTCTAAAGATGAAAAAAAGCAGAATTATTATTTGAATGGTATGAAATGTTTGCTTGTTGGGCAAGAGACAATAGAAAATTATGCTGAGGTTGTTGCTTCTTATCGTAATATTGTTGAAGAAAAGACTGCTCTTATTGATAACTTGTTTAAAGAAATTAAAGTATTTAAAAAATTAAAAATATAATATTTTCGGGATTGAGGGACAGGTCCTTAATCCCGAATTTTATTCTTCTAGTCCAAAGCTTACTCCTAGCGCATTATTTATTTTATTTATTATTTGTTCATCTTCTATATGTCCTATTTTTTCCTTTAGTCTACTTTTATCTATTGTTCTGATTTGCTCTGCCAAAACTACAGAATTATTTTTTAGTCCACATTGTTCTGAATCTATTTCTATATGTGTTGGTAATTTTGTTTTATTCATTTGTGATGTAATTGCTGCAGCAATTACTGTTGGACTGTATTTATTTCCCATATCATTTTGAATTATTAAAACAGGTCTTATTCCTCCCTGCTCTGAGCCAACGACTGGGCTTAAGTCTGCATAAAACATATCTCCTCTTTTTATTACCATAATCTTCACTCCTAATATTGATATATGTCAAGAATGTATTTTTTTACATTAGTTTGTAAAGATAAATATTTCTGTGTTTTTATTAGTTCTTTTATATTTCTGTTGATGTGTTTATTATTTTGAATGCATATATTTTTTGATTTGATACTTTGTTTATATTTATCTCATTATATATTATGTAAATTATTGTATTTTTGTTAGTATCTTTTATTTCCATTTTTGTTGGTTTTCCGTCCTTTTTTGATATATATAATTTTTCGTATTTTTGATAGTTGTTTTCTGTTTTTGCTGTTGTTTCCATTATTATTTGATTTTCTTCTTCTTTAAATTTTGAATTTGGATTATTTTTGTAGTTTTCTATAAAGTTTGCTAAATCTAAATTGTTTTGTGTTATTTCTTTGTAGTTTTCAATTATTTTTGTCAGGCTTAATTGTGTGTTTTCTATTTTTAATTTGTTTTCTTCTCTTTTTATTTTTACTCCTTGTATATTGCTTGGTTCTAGTACCTCTTGTTCGTTGTTTTGACTATTTATGTATTTTTGTTTTAGTTTGTATTTATTGCCGTTTTTGTTGCTTTTTACTTCTACTTCTATTTGCGTTTCGTATGAACTAATATTTAAAATGTATTCTACTATTTCTTGACTACTACTATTGTTCCCAATTTTTATATTTTTAGCCGTTTTGTTGTTATTTTTTATTATTATTGTTGCTATTATTACTGTTATTAGTGCTATTGTTGCTATTATTAGTAGTGTTTTTCTTTTGCTTTTTTCTTTTGTTTTTGTGTGTTGGTAATGGTGTTTTTGTTTTTTTTGCATTTTAAAAGCCTCCTAAAAATTATTTATTATTAATTTTTATTAGGTTTTTTTGTTTTTAATGTTTAGTTTTTTGTTATTTTCGTCGCAAATTTCGATTTTATTTTCTTTTTCATCTTTCTATGTTTTCATCTTTTTATTTGTATATATCACAAAATTCCGTGTGATTTTAATAGTATTTTTCATAAAATCACTGTTTTTTGTAATTCAATATCCGGACGCAAAAAAGAATGCTTTAAACATATACCTTGTCTAAAACATTCTTCGCCTTATTTTTTTATTTAATATTTTTTATCATAAAAGCCATTCTTATTATAATTTTATTTATATGAATAAGTTGTAATTCCATTGTCCAGTTTTATAAATATAAAAGTGTACGAAAACCGACGTTAGTATAGCTACCATCTGTGTCGTCATTATTTCGATAGCTCGTGTAGCTGTATTCATAATGGTAGCAGCCTCCTCTCTTAACACAAGGATGGTCGGAATTGTCGGACGTTTCTGTTGTCCATTCTCTCAAATTGCCTACCATATCATACACATTGCATTGTTTGTCATTTGTTGTCCCTGTTTGTGATAATGTTTTATTTTCTCCTCTATTTCGTATTGAATATTTGGGATCTGTTCCGCAATTTTGTAAAAACAATATTGCTGTATCCCACGCATAACTATTTATTAAATCACTTGTAAATTTATTGCTTTTATACATTTCTTGTGCTTGTTGTGCTGCTTGCTGTTGAGTTACGTAATTATATACCTGATCTGTTTCTTTTTCTGTTATCTGTTTTAAAGAATCATTTTCATTGTTTCTTTTAACTGTTGTTCTTGCTTCATACCTTCCTATATAGTATCCATCATTTGATGCCACACTATTTTTAAAGTTTGTTATATTTTTTGCAATTGATTTACCTTCTATATTTTTTAATGTTGAGGGATCATTTGCATCCTCTTCAACAAAGTTTCCTGAATATAAACTTTCTTTTCCTGTTGTTTTATCAAAATCATATCTTTCTAATTTATTTACAAATTGGTCTCCATCTGCTTTTGTTATTTTTCCAACTGGTATCCAAACAAATTGGCTTCCTGAAGTTGCTCCTGTTGTTGCATCCTCTATTACTATTCCTTTGTCAACTGTTGTTGCATCTCCTGTTACTTTAAATCCAGCTGGTACAACTATTTTGCTTCCTTTTTCATCATGTAATTCTGTGTTATCTGTTGCATTTAAAACTCTCCCATGTTGAATTGCTTCTTTAACTGTTGTTCCAGTAAATGCTGGCAAATATTGGTCTACTTTTTTTTCGTAATTATCTAATATTTTATTTTGTTCTTTTTCTGCCTCTTCGCTCTTTTCCTTTGCCTCTTTTGCTTTTGCAAATATTCCCGTATTTGTTAAACTAGATATAGAGATTCCCGCCAAAATTAAAAGTAAAACTATCGTTATTACAAGTGCCACTAATGTTATACCTTTTTCACTTTTTAAATATTTTTTCATATGTATCTTCACTCCTTTTCTTATACATTCCATTTTACACGTAATGCGTGTAAAAGTCAATACACGTTTTAAGAATATCTTATAATTTATTGGGTGATATTATGAAATTACGAATTAGAGATTTAAGAGAAGATAGAGATTTAACTCAAACTGCAGTTGCAAAAATACTGGGATGTACCCAGCAAACCTATTCAAGATACGAAACCGGTGAAATAACCATAGATATTTATAATTTAATAAAATTGGCTGATTTTTATGATACTTCTTGTGATTATTTATTGGGAATTACGGATATTTCAAAGCCTTATAGAAATACAAAAGTAGCTAGGAAAGAGAAAAAATGAGACATTTTTGTCTCATTATCTCAAAAAATATTTTTCAACAGTTTTCATTAATAAATCTTTATCCTCTATTTTATTAATCTCGCACCTAAACTCACTAGAATTTGGCATATTTTTAGTATACCAAGCAATATGTTTTCTCATTTCTCTTATTGCAGTTACTTCTGGTTTATTTTCTAACTCAAGTTGAATTTGCTTTTTTATAACTCTAAACTTTTCTTCATTTGATGTTTCAGGAAGTTTTTCTCCTGTTTCTAAAAAATGTTTAATTCTTGCAAATATCCATGGATTTCCAAAAGTTCCACGTCCTATCATAATTCCATCTACTCCAGTGTATTCAAACATTTTTAATGCAGATTCTTCATCAACAATATCACCATTACCTATTACAGGTATGTTAACTGATCCTTTTACTTTTTTTATGATGTCTAAATCTGCTTTTCCAGAATACATTTCTGTTCTAGTTCTTCCATGAATTGTAATTGCTGATACTCCTGCCTTTTCTGCCATTTTAGCAAATTCTGTTGCTACAATATGTTCGCAATCCCAACCTTTTCTTATTTTTAAAGTTACTGGTTTAGTAGAATTTTTTACAACTGCTTTTATTACTTTTTCTGCTTGTTCTATGTCTAGTAAAAGTTTGCTTCCATCACCATTTTTTACCACTTTGGGGGCAGGGCATCCCATATTTATATCAACTATATCTGCTAATGCTGATACATATTTTGCTGCATATCCCATTGTTTCTTCATCACTACCAAATATTTGCATGCTTATTGGTCTTTTTTCTCCTTCTGTATTCATTAGTAGTTTTGTTTTTGAATCATCATGGAATATTGCTTTACTACTTACCATTTCTGTGCATACTAAACCTGGTCCAAATTCTTTGCATATTTTTCTAAATGGTAAGTCTGTTACTCCTGCCATTGGTGCTAATATTAAATTGTTTTCTAGTTCTACATTTCCTATTTTTAATTTCTTTAAATACATTTTTCCCTCCAAAGAACAAATTCGAAAAAATTGGGACTAAAGCACTGTCCCTTAATCCCTGCAAAAGGGGAAAAGAAGGAACGTCCCTATTTTACAAATATTGTTTTTTGTCTTTTACTACTTATATTCAATAATATTCCAACTAAAATATAACTTGTAATCATTGAGCTTCCTCCATAGCTAACAAATAGCAATGGTACACCAGTTATTGGTAATAGTCCCATTACCATTCCTATGTTTTCTGCCATGTGGAATAAAAATATTCCTGCTATTCCTGATGCTATTAATGAACCTTTTGTGTCTTTGGCTGTTTTTGCAATATAAATAGCTTTTGTGACCAGAAATACATATAGTACTATAATTGTACCGTCCTACTATAAATCCCATTTCTTCACCGATTACGGAGAAAATAAAGTCTGTTGTTTTTGGGTATAGATATCCTAATTGTGTTTGGTTTCCTTTTAGTAGTCCCATTCCTGTTAGTTGTCCTGCTCCTATTGCTAATTTTGATTGAATTATATTATATCCGCTTCCACGTGGATCTGATTCAGGGTTTAAAAATATATCTATTCTTTTTTTAGCATGGTCTGGTAGTATGAAATTATATAATATTGGTATTGATATTGCTGCAATTAGTATTGCTCCTATTATGTATTTTTTGTCTATTCCATCTGTAAATAACATCATTGCAAGTGCCACGCAAAAAGCCATTGCTGTTCCATAGTCTGGTTGCTTTATTATTAATAATAGTGGTAATGCCAATGTTGCAAATATTACTAATAATCGTGTTGGTTTGTTTATTTCTTCTGCATATCTTTCTTGTATCTTTGATATTACAAATGTTAAAAAAAGTATTACCACTATTTTTGCAAATTCTGATGGTTGAAATGAGAAAAATCCTATGTCAAACCAACTTGTTGCTCCATTTACTGGTTTTGTAAACATTACTGCTATTAACAGCACTATAAATATCCCATAAAAAATTGGCGATAGTTTTACTAATGTTTCATAGTTTATTAGCATTACTATTACCATTGCTATTAGACTTATTGCTAACCATATTATTTGTTTTTTAAATTCATCATATTCTGTTTCTTGTGTTGCTGAGAATAGTGCAACAATTCCTATTATTGATAGTATTATTGCTACTATTAGCAATCCCCATTCCATATTTTTTAATTCTCTTCTTCGCATTAAATCAACTCTTTTTCTTTTTTTAATTTATGCTTTTGCTTCTTGTTCTTCTTCTGTCTCTTTATTTTCTTTTTTATTTTTTTCTGTTCCTTCTAAAACTCCATCTATTATTTTTCTGATTTTTTCTTGTTCTTCTATTTCTTTATTTTCTGGTTTTTTTTGAGTATTATCTTCATTTTTGTTTTCTTTTTTTATTTCTGCTTTTTTATCTTCTTTTTGATCTTTTATTTCTTGTTCTTCGGTCTTTTTTTCTTCATTTTGTTTTACTTCTTCTTTTTTATTTTCTGTTGATTCTTTTTCTTCTTTTTTATTTTCTTGTGTTTTTTCTTTATTTTCTTGTGTTTTTTCTTTATTTTCTTTCTTCTCTTCTAATTCTTTCTGTCCTACTTTTCTTGCATCATTTTTTATATTAAGAATAGGAATATTTGCATATAATGCTGGCGCTCCATTTGTTCCATCATCATTTTCTTTATTTGTTAATCTTACATCTATTTCTTTTTCATCAACTTCTATATATTTTTTTATTACCTCTATTATTTCTTGTTTCATAAGTTCTAAAAAGTCTGCTGAAACATTTGCTCTGTCTTGCATTAGTACTAGATGCAATCTTTCTTTTGCTGCATCTTTTGAACTTTCTTGTATTTTTTTATTTTCTTCTTTTTTGCCTATGTTTTTAAAGAAGTTTACTATGTTTTCAAACATTATTTCCTATCCCTCCATTTTGCTTATCTATTATTTTTTAAAGAATCTTTTTAGTCGTGCCCAAAATCCTTTTTCTCTACCTGGTATTGTTATTTCTATTTTTTCTCCTAATACTCTTTTTGCAATTTCCATATATGCTTTTCCTGATGGTGCTTTTTTGTTTTGGATTACTGGTTCACCTTTGTTTGTTTGTGTTATTATATATTCGTCGTCTGGTACTACACCAATTAAATCTATTGATAGCAAGTCCACTATGTCATCAACATCCATCATTTCGCCTTTTCTTACCATATTAGGTCTTATTCTATTTATTACAAGTTCTGGATTTTTTATCTCTGATGATTCTAATAGTCCAATTATTCTGTCTGCATCTCTTATTGCAGAAATTTCTGCTGTTGTTACTACTATTGCTCTGTCCGCTCCTGCAATAGCATTTTTAAATCCTTGTTCTATTCCTGCTGGGCAATCTATTAGTATATAGTCAAATTCTTCTTTTAGTTTGTCTGTTAAATTTTTCATTTGTTCTTCATTTACTGCACTTTTGTCTCTTGTTTGTGCGGCTGGTAGTAGGTACAATTCTTTGAACCTTTTATCTTTTATCAATGCTTGTCTTAATTTGCATTTTTCTTCTACAACATCCACTATGTCATATACTATTCTATTTTCTAATCCCATTACTACATCTAGATTTCTTAAACCAATGTCAGTATCTATTAGACATACTTTTTTTCCTTCTACTGCTAAACTAGAGCCCAAATTTGCTGTTGTTGTCGTTTTTCCTACTCCACCTTTTCCTGATGTTATAACTATTACTTCTCCCATAATTTTCCTCCTTAGGATTTTAAAAAACACTCATTTTTTTATGTATATATAATACAACGAAAAGGGGTAATTGTCAATCAGTTTTACAGTAATATTTCAAAAATATTACAGGATGATTACATATTGTAATCAAAAAAATATCCTCTCTTTTATACCTGTTGGTATACTAATTGAGGATCTTAATTTTTTTTATTCAATGTTTTCTATATATTTTTACTATTTTTTATTTTCAGTTATTGTATATTGAACTTTTCCTTCCGAATTTCTAAAATATCCTTTGTTTGCATTTACACTTTTTAAAAATTCTTCTTCATTTTGATTACTATTTAATTTTATGCTTGTTGGCAAAGTTTCCAATTCTACTATTTGTTTTGTCCATGTATATTGATTTGTGTTTGCTGTGTCCACTTTATCTTTTATATAGTTTGATATTACTATACTTTCATTTCCACTTGAATCTTTGGTTTTTCCAACGTAGTAATAATTATCTGGAATTAAAACCCCTTCAATATAGCGTAAGTCTACAGTGGTTTCATCAGGTGTTGTATAGTCTGTGTAATTTGTTTTTGTTTTATTTTCTTTTTTGGTTGTAATTCCCATTACATAAAAAATATTATGGCTATTTTCGTTTATGATATATACATCTAAATATGAGTTTGCATTACTTTCGTCTTTTTTTATTTTTTCGTAGTCTTTTCCGTAATTTAACGATATGCCTTTCATTGCTTCTAAATCAATAACATAAAAGTCACCAGTATCATTATTTTTGCTTAATATATCTGTTAGACCACCTATATTTGTATATTTTGTTTTTGCTGGCAATTGTCCATATTCATTATAGTATTCTGATACTTTTTCTCTTAATGTTTGTACATCATTATATAAATTTGTTAGTTTTTTTAATTGAGCTGTATCTTGGGCGTTATAAACTAATGTGCCTGTTATTATTAGCATTACTATTACTGTTATTACAAGTATAGATAATGTTATACCTTTTTCTTGTTTTATTTTATTTTTTATCATTGGCATTCTCCTTTTTTTCTTTAGTATAGTTTACTATTTTTTTATTTGTTTTTCAAGTAGTTTTTATATTTTTATGTTGTTTTTGATAATGCTTCAAAAATCTTCTTTCTTTGTTGATATTTTTTATCTTCTTTTAAAATAAGATACCATAAATACATGCAAATCAATATAAATGCTATGTTGTGAATATGTAGGATTAATATACTTGCTATTATTGTTATTGTTGTTACTGTTATTTTTGATATTATATTTATGTATTTTTCTGCTTTTTGTTTTCCTATGTTTATATGTAAAATTCCTTTTAAAATTCTTCCTCCATCTAATGGATATATTGGCAATAGGTTAAAAATCATTATTAAAAAGTTTGTGTATATTATCGTAAGTGCCTTAAATAATTCTATATTTAGATTTAATATAATGACAATGATTATAAAGTTTGTAATTGGTCCTGCAATTGCTACTAGTATTTTTTTGATTTCTAATTGATTTCCTTTTTTTATTTTTTTATTATATTCTTCTGGCTTTATTTTGAATGATATTGCTACCCCAAATGGCATTAGTTCTAATTTTTCTGGTTGCATTCCTACCAATAATCCTGCTAACAAATGCCCTAATTCATGTATTAGTGCAAATAGCATTAATATGGAATATATTTCTATTTGCCTTGTAAAATAAAATATTATTAAAAAAATAAATATTTTTAAATCGATTCTAAATCTCATATTATTTTTCCTTTTTTTTATTTAGGTTTTATGCTACCTATAAGCATTTTTATATCATATAGAATTTTTTCGTACTATAATAAATTTATTTAAAAATTTATTATAGTTCTAATATTTTTTGTGGGTCTATTGTTCTCTCTGATATTCTTATTTCAAAATGCAAATGTGGTCCTGTGGAATTTCCAGTTGAACCTACTTCTGCAATTTCTTGTCCTTGTGTTACTTGGTCTCCCTGTTTAACATATAAGTTGTTGCAATGTGCATATATTATACTTACTTCTCCTGTTTGAATTTTTAAGTGTTTGCCATAATCTCCTTCTTCTGATGCTATTACAACTTCCCCTGATGTTGCAGATTTTATCTTTGTTCCTAAATTTGACGCAATATCAACTCCTGTGTGATTTTTAGGTACTGTTGATGTTGTTGGCTCTCTTTGTCCATATTTTGAACTTATTGTTCCTTCTATTGGTTTTATAAATGTTGTTGTATTTTTTATATTTTCTATATCTTGTTCTTCTTGTGTTTTTGCTTGCGATGTTTGTTCACTTTCTTGTACGTTTTGTTGATTTTCTTGTGCGTTTTCCTCATTTGATTGCTGTTCATTTTGAACATTTTCTTCTGCTCCACCTATTCCGTTTTTTTCTTGATTTTCTGTTATTCCATTTTTTTCTGCTTTGTTTTTTATATTTATAATTGCCTGATTTATGTTGTTTTTTCCATTTTTATAAAACTCCACAAAATTTATATCATATGATAAAACTTCTTGCACTTTGTTTAAAAATTCTTGTGAAAATATGTAGTTGTTGTTTTGTACTATATAAATTACGCCATATATTAAAAGACTTATAACTATTTGTATTATCATTTTTTTTAATAGTTTTAATTCTTTTTTATTATCATTATTTATTGATACCGTTGTTGTTCTTGGCATTGTGCCTTCTTTTCTTCTTGCATATATTTCTTCTGCTCTTCTTATCTTGTCTTCTACAGACATTGTTCTTTCCATATTTTATTTCATCCCTTTCAAAAATGGTTGTTTCTTTATTTCTTTTAAACTATATGTTATTTTGTTTTGTTTTATGATAAGAAGTGGACAAGAATAAATTTATTATTGTGTGAAATTTGTTTTATGCAAATTTCTGTGCAATGTAACTTTATATATTAGGAAATTTGCATAACTTTTTTAGAATATAAAAAAAACAGGTAATTACCTGTTTTGCTTTTTAAAATATGATTATAATTGCTTGAATTATACACAATAATGTTGTTGCTATTGCATATTTTTTCAATTTTTTATATTTTCCTTCTGTATCTTTACTAATTATTATTTTGTCATTTTCTTTATTTTCTATTTTTGAAATGTAGTTATTTACTATCATTTCTGCTTCTTTTAAAATATATTCTTTGTCTTTTTTATTCTCTTGATTTTCTAATATTTTTTTGTTTTCTATTTTTTGAAGTTTTTTTGTTTTCTTAGTTGCTTTTAGCACTATTATTGCTTCATCCACAATATTTGATGGCAAGTTTTTTAGCACTACCATATTTTTTAAATTACTTGTTTCCATTTGTACCTCCTAAAAATATGTATTTGTTATATTTTTCCCATATTTTTTTGAGGTTATACATTAGTCCATTAATGTATTTTTATCCATTTTTTATTGTTGTTTGTGTATTTTATATTTCTTTATTTTTTACTGTTTTTATTACATCTTCTGTTACTTTGTTTTTATCAAATTTATTGACGAAATATATCATTACAAAAGTTAATGCAAATGTTATAACATATGCTAATATGCTAACTTGCCATTTTCCTTGCAATAATTTATCTCCTGCTATTGTTGATGATATTATTGATGGAAATCTTAGTAATGTTGCTAGTGCCAGAAATCTTGATGTTTTTATTGGTAGTAGTCCCCCTATATATACTAGTAAGTCTTTTGGAGTTCCTGGTATTAAAAACAATAATGCCATTACAGTTTCTATTTTTTGTGGGTCTTTAAATAGTTTGCTATTTTCTAATTTATTTACTTTTTCTTTTGGGAAGAATTCATATATAAAGTCTCTTCCATATTTTTTTACAAAGAAATATATCATAGCAGTTACTATAAATACTGATATCATTAAAAATATTGTTCCCCATATTGGTCCAAAACATATTCCTGCTAATAATTCTACTGGTTCACCAGGCAATACTGCCAATACAACTTGTGCTAATTCTAATCCAAAAAGTATTAACATTCCTGTTAATCCAGAGTTTGTTATCTTTTCTTTAAATTCTGCTTGACCTTCTGGTGTGTTTATTTGTTTTATTATTGGTATCATGTATATTGTGGCAATTACTAATATTACTATTGTTATTATTAATGCTATTAGTTTCATTGATTTTGCTTTGTTTATTTTTTTCATTTATTTGCCTTCTTTCAATTTTGTTTTGGATATTTTATATCATTTTTTTGTAAATTTCAAGTGTAGTTTTTATGTTAATTCTTTGTATATCATATGTTTTAATTAATTTGTCATGTGAAATTTTGTTGCTTTGACGTTTTTTGTCACTTTTTAATTGACAAGAACTGTGTTCAGTGATAAAATTTAAAAAACAAAATGAAAGGTTAGGTATACTTATGGAAAATGAAAATTCAGTTTCTAACAGCAAAAGTAGATCATCAACATCAAACTTACAAAGTTTAATCGAACGGATTAATGATGAATTAAAACATTTAAATCAGTGTATTCAAGATGCCAAATCTTTTGAATATCCTGATGAAAAGGTTGGGAAGCTTGCGAAAAAGCTTTTAAACAAGTACAGTCATTCTATAGTTCAAATTGATAATTCTTCTTTGTCAGCAAGCAAGTCAATTTGGATTTATTCAAAAGATTTTATTGACTTATCTACCTATGAAGAAGAACTTACAGCTTCTTCTATTACACTTTCTCATGTTGATTTTTCTGTTTTACTCGATAAAATCAAGAAAAACATTCGGGATGAGATACTAGAATTTGTTGTTAAGTCTCTGTACAGTATTAATTCTGCAATAGATTTTAAATATTCTTTTTGCTTGCTGAATATTATTACCAGGGATTTTACTTTTGATGAGACTTCTCAAAAATTACAAGCTCAGTTCGAACTTGTAATTGATGTTAGATAATGTTCTACAAAAAGGCTGCTGTATGGCAGCCTTTAATTAGGTTCTTTCACTTTCTTTTTCTTCTTCCCTTTCCAAAAATATTTTTTTGTCGAAGCTACCTCTTTTTTCTACTTTGTCTATTCTTATTTTTTCGAAGTCCTCTAAAGAAATATTTTTTAATTTTACTATACTGTAAATCACTTCTACAATATCTGCTAATTCTTCTGTTTCTTGACTTTCTAGATATTCTTTTACTTCTTCTACTAATTTTTTGTTTAATTCTATTTGGTATTCTTTGTTATTTAGGGTTCTACAAATTGGTACTAAATTGTCTTTTTC
>CAKPJK010000006.1 GCA_934162615.1 uncultured Clostridia bacterium | reverse complement strand
GCATAAACTCTTAATTTTTTAAGTTGAGCTCTTCCTAAAGAGTTGTGTGGTAACATTCCTTTAATAGCTAATGTCATAGCTTTTTCTGGATTTTTTTCTAACATTACTCTTGCTGGAGTTTCTTTCATTCCACCAATGTATCCTGAGTGGTGTCTATAAATTTTTTGATCCATTTTGTTTCCTGTTAAAATAACGTCTTTTACGTTTAATACTATAACGTGGTCACCTGTATCGATATTAGGTGTAAATGTTGGTTTGTGTTTTCCTCTTAATAATTTAGCAGCTTCTGTTGCAACTCTACCTAATGGTTTGTTTGCTGCATCAATTATGTACCATTTGCTTTCTATTTCAGCCTTTTTTGGGCTATATGTTGTATTATTCATGGTAATAATTACCCTCCCTATTATTTTTATTTTTATATATGACATTTAAATTATAACTACCGGGGAGAAGTTCTAATTTAAATCATATTCTACATAATGCTTAAATATTTTATTACAAAAAAGGGTATTTGTCAATGATTTTTGGAAAATTTGTGAAAAGTATTGATAAAATTTTTAATTATAATTATAATGTAAATATATTTTTGAAATTTTAAAAATATTTTATAAATTATATATATTATTTTGAGATACCGCGTAAGCGACCAAACGAACGAATGTGAGTGCGAATTGGAGCAAACTACATATTAGTTTTTTTGATATGAAGTTTGCGACACCAAGGTATAAAAAATAATATATATAATTTACAAAATAGCATATTAAAAAGTTTAAGTAAATAATAATTATAATAGAAAAGTTGTAGGAGGTAAGATGATAAATATAGGTAGTAAAAAACGAAAAATAGATGGAAAACCTAAAAAAGAAGGCTTTATGCAAGGCGTTATTACACTAATGTTTTCACAAGTTCTTATAAAAATTTTAGGTTTAGTATATACATTATATCTAACAAACAGACAAGGCTTTGGTGACAAAGGAAACGGAATATGTGCAAGTGGATATCAAATATATGCACTATTGCTTACTATATCTTCAATAGGAGTTCCAAGTGCAATATCAAAATTGGTATCAGAAAGAGTTGCAGTAGGGGACAACAAAGGAGCACATAGGATTTTTAAAATTGCGTTTGCAACATTTGCAGTAATAGGACTGGTTGGAAGCTTATTGTTGTTTTTTGGAGCAAATGTTATAGCAAATCAATGGTTACAAATACCAGATGCGGAAATGACATTAGTTGCATTATCACCAGCAATATTCTTCGTTACAGTCGCATCAGTTATGAGAGGATATTTTAATGGTAGACAAAAAATTAGTGTAGGAGCAAAATCTCAAACATTAGAGCAAGTTTTTAAAACACTGCTTACAATTATAGTTGTTGAAGTTGTTGCAATATTATCAAATGTTTCAACAGAGTGGATGGCGGCCGGTGCAAACTTGGCAACAACACTTGCGACATTTTTAGGATTTAGTTATTTGTTTTTATATTATAGGTCAGAAAGAAAAGAAGTTGCAACAGAAATTAAAAATACAGTAAATTATAAATATGAAAGAGTATCAACAATAATAAAAAGAATTTTGTTGGTTTCAATTCCAATAACATTAACTGCAATAATGTCTTCAATAAATAAAAATGTTGATTCATTTACAGTTGTTAGAAATTTAAGGGTATTCATGCCAGAAGACCAAGCAACAGCGTTATATGGAATTTTAGGTGGAAAAGTTGATACATTAACAAGTCTACCATTAGCCATAAATGTAGCTTTTGCGACAGCATTAGTTCCAGCAATATCTGCGGCAAAAGCAAAAGGCGATAATAAAACAATTACTGAAAAAACATCATTTTCATTGTTGGTTTCAATGTTGATAGGTTTGCCTTGCACAGTTGGAATGCTTATTTTTGCACAACCAATTTTAAATTTATTGTTTCCAAATGCAAATGATGGAGCATTAATATTACAAATTAGTGCATTGACAATAATTTTTACAATTTTAGACCAAACTATAAATGGGGCGTTACAAGGATTTGGAAAATTGATGATTCCAACAATTTCTTTGGCAACAGGTGTATTTGTTAAATTTATTTTTAATATTACATTAATAAAAATACCAAGCATTGGAGTTTATGGTGCGGCTTGGGGTTCAGTTGCTTGTCATTTAGTTGCATTTTGTATAGCATTTACAATGCTTAGAAAAAACATAAAATTAAATTTGACATTTTCAAAATTTGTTATTAAACCAGTTATAGCGACGGCTATTATGGGAATATGTTCATATTTTACATATTTAGCTTTAAAAGGAATAATAGTTGAAAGATTGGCTACAATAATAGCAATAATGGTTGCTATTGTAATATATGCATTAGCAATTGTTGTTTTAAAAGTTTTTACAAAAAATGAGTTTAAAATGATGCCTGCAGGTGATAAAATAGTTAAAATTCTAGAAAAAATTAAAATTTATTAGAAAAAAAGAAGGATTTTATCGAAAGTTGGCGAATAGAGTTATTAGTAGGTACAGTTATTGCTTAGTTCAGGCGATAAAAGTACATAAATATTCAATCTTATAGGAGGTAATTTAAATGAACAAAGCTGAATTAATCGCAGCAATAGCTGCAAAAACAGGAGACACAAAAAAAGTAGCTGAAGCAACAGTTAACGCATTCGTAGAAACAGTTACAGATGCATTAGTAGAAGGAGATAAAGTTCAATTAGTTGGATTTGGTTCTTTCGAAGTTAGAAAAAGAGCTGCTAGAAAAGGTAGAAATCCTCAAACTAAAGAAGAAATCAAAATACCTGCTTCAAAAGCTCCAGTATTCAAAGCTGGTAAAGCATTAAAAGATTTAGTAAATAATAAATAATTTGTGAATATATAAATATATGAATTCGTATAGGAGGAGACCAGTAAAGGTCTTCTTTTTAAATTATAAAATTTTATTGCTTAAAAATTTTTGAAATTTTATTGACAAATAAGTGTATAAGGTGCTAAAATAAATAACATAATAATAAAAAATATATTGCGTTAGAACAATACAAAGCAATTAGAAGTAACTAAAAGAGAAAAAGGGTCACCGGCTGAAAGCCCTTTAAGGTCAACCTAAATTGTGAAACACATTGGAGCAATTTTTATAAAGTGGAAAATATTTGCAAAGCAAATACTTTCAAGCTGGGTGGTACCGCGGAATTATTTCGTCCCTGCATTATGCAGTGGGCGTTTTTTGTTGTTCATTGCAAAAAAAGTTGTCAAAAGGGACGCCTTTTTTTGACAACAAAAACATTGTCAAAAAGGGGTGTTCCTTTTGACAACTTTTGGGAGGTAGTTAAAAATGAACGAGTACAAAACACATACTTGTAACGAAATCAGTCTAGAAGACGTAGGAAAAAAAGTTAGAATTGCTGGATGGGTGCAAACTATCCGTGATTTAGGAGGGCTAGTATTCCTAGATATTAGAGATATGTATGGAATAACACAAGTTGTAACATCAGGAGAAGCGAAAGATGTTGATTTTGCATCACATATTCCAATTGAATCAACTGTTACAGTTTATGGAACTGTAAAAAAGAGGGATGAAGAGACTGTAAATCCAAAATTAAAAACAGGTCTTGTTGAAATTAAAATTGAGGATATTAAAATTTTAGGAAAAAGAACAAAAAATATTCCTTTTGAAATTAACACAAACCAAGAAATAAGAGAAGATTTAAGATTACAATATAGATATTTAGATTTAAGAAATGAAAGATTACAAAATAATTTGAAACTTCGTGCACAGGTTTTACAATTTTTAAGAAATCAAATGCAAGAACAAGGCTTTTTAGAGGTTCAAACACCAATACTTACAAGTTCTTCTCCAGAGGGGGCAAGAGATTATTTAGTACCAAGTAGATTACATCCAGGAAAATTCTATGCATTGCCACAAGCACCTCAACAATTTAAACAATTGTTAATGGTTTCTGGAATTGATAAATATTTTCAAATTGCACCTTGTTTTAGAGATGAAGATGCTAGAGCAGATAGAGCTCCAGGTGAATTTTATCAACTAGATATGGAAATGAGTTTTGCAACACAAGAGGATGTTTTCCAAGTAATGGAACCAGTAATGTATAACACATTTAAAAAATTCTCTGATAAGAAAATTGCAGAATATCCATTTCCAAGAATAACATATAAAGATGCAATGCTTAAATATGGTTCTGATAAGCCGGATTTAAGAAACCCATTATACATTATAGATTTATCAGATTTCTTCAAAAAATGTACATTTAAGCCATTTATTGATAGAACTGTAAGAGCTATAAAAGTTGAAGGACATATGTCAAAAGGATTCCATGAAAAGATGTTAGCATATGCTATGTCAATTGGAATGCAAGGACTTGGATATTTAGAGGTTCAAGAAGATATGAGTTTCAAAGGTCCAATTGATAAATTTATACCAGATGACTTAAAGAAAACTTTAATAGAATTAGCAGATTTAAAACAAAATGATACAATATTCTTTATTGCTGATAATGAGAAGAGAGCTACAGAACTTGCAGGACAAATTAGAACTGAATTAGGAAATAGATTAAATTTAATAGATGAAGATGTATTCCAATTTTGTTGGATAATTGATTTCCCAATGTTTGAGTTAGATGACCATGATAAATTAGCATTTAGTCATAACCCATTTTCAATGCCACAAGGTGGTTTGGATGCATTAGAAAATCAAAATCCATTGGAAATACTTGCATATCAATATGATATAGTTTGTAATGGAATTGAACTTTCTTCTGGTGCAGTTAGAAATCACGATATTCAAATAATGTTGAAAGCATTTGAAATGGCTGGTTACACAGAGGAAGAAGTTAAAACAAAATTTGGTGCGTTATATACTGCATTTCAATTTGGTGCTCCACCTCATGCAGGAATTGCACCTGGTATTGATAGAATGTTGATGCTTTTATCAAATTCAGATAATATTAGAGAAGTTATTGCATTCCCATTAAATAGTAAGGCTCAAGATTTAATGATGGGGGCACCTGGTAATGTAAGAAGAGACCAATTAAGAGATGTGAACATTGAAATTATAAAAAAATAGAACATTTTATTATTGTAATTTTATGCATTTGAGTATATAATAAAATAGATTTTTAAGGAGGAGAGATAAGGTGAAAGTTAGTAAAGAAGAAATATTACACATTGCCAAATTAGCAGATTTGGAAATTAAAGACGAAGAAATTGAAAAATATGCACTTAATTTACAAGATATATTAGAGTTTGCAGAAGTAGTAAATAATGCACCTGTTGATGGACTTGATGTTACAGTTGGTGCAAATGAAAAGAAAAATGTTTTTAGAAAAGATGAGATTAAGGTATTCAAAGATAATGAAGCATTATTACAAAATGCACCATCAGAGGAACAACATATGTTTAAGATACCAAAAGTTATAAACTAAATGTCGCTTTGGGGACGGTTCTGTTTGGGACATCGGTTCCAGATGGGACATTCTAAATAATAAGAGATAATAAGAGATAATAAGAGTGAAGGGAGAAAATGTGATGGATATAACAGAATTAACAGTACATGAATTGCAAGAAAAACTAAAAAACAAAGAACTTACAATAACAGAAATAACAAAAGCATATGTAGACAGAATAAATGATAAAGAAAAAGATGTACAAGCATTTGTTACAACACTAACAGATGAAGCTCTAGAGCAAGCAAAAGATGTACAAGAAAAAATAGATAATGGAGAAATCAGTGGAGATTTCGCAGGAATTCCAATAGGAATAAAAGACAATATGTGTACAAAAGGTGTAAAAACAACATGTAGTTCTAAAATGTTAGAAAACTTTGTTTCACCATATGATGCAACAGTTGTTGAAAAATTAAATGCAGAAAATATGATAGACTTAGGAAAATTAAACATGGATGAATTTGCTATGGGTGGTTCAACAGAATATTCATATTTTAAGAAAACAAGAAATCCTTGGAACTTAAACAAAGTACCAGGAGGTTCTTCAGGTGGTTCTGCAGCAGCAGTTGCAGCAAACTTAGTTCCATGGGCACTTGGCTCAGATACAGGTGGTTCAATTAGACAACCAGCAAGTTTTTGCGGAGTTGTAGGACTAAAACCAACATATGGATTAGTTTCAAGATATGGACTAGTAGCTTTTGCATCATCACTTGACCAAATTGGTCCAATTACAAAAGATGTAAGAGATAGTGCAATGCTTTTAAATTTAATTGCAGGACATGACGAAAGAGATACAACATCAGCAGAAATGCCTAAAAAAGATTATACAAAGGCATTGAAAAACGATGTAAAAGGCTTAAAAATAGGTGTTCCAAAAGAATTCTTTGGTGAAGGTATAAATGCAGAAGTAAAGGAAACTTTACAAAAAGCAATAGAAAAATACAAAGAACTTGGAGCAGAAGTTGAAGAATTTTCACTTGATATTGCTCAATATTCATTAGCAACATATTATATAATTGCATGTGCAGAAGCAAGTTCAAACCTAGGAAGATTTGATGGAATTCGTTATGGATACAGAACACCAGAATTTAGTAACTTAAAAGAATTATATAAAAAATCAAGAAGTGAAGGATTTGGAGAAGAAGTAAAAAGAAGAATAATCCTTGGAACATATGTATTATCATCAGGATATTATGATGCATATTACAAAAAAGCACAACAAGTTAGAACATTAGTTATGAATGAATTTAACAAAGGATTTGAAAAATATGATGTTATACTAACACCAACATCTCCAACAGTAGCATTTGACATTGGTTCAAGGTCAAATAATCCATTAGAAATGTATTTAGCAGATATTTGTACAGTATCTGTAAATATTGCAGGACTTCCAGGAATATCAATACCAGTAGGTGTTGACAAAGAGGGAATGCCAATTGGTATGCAATTAATAGGAAATAGATTCCAAGAAGAAACTATTTTAAATGCGGCATACACGCTAGAACAAGAAATTAAATTTAGAGAAAATCATAAACCAGAATTTAAAAAATGAGACATTTTTGGACTGTCCCAAGTGTCTCAAAAGGAGGAGAAAATAGATGTCAAGAAGTGATTATGAAGTTGTAATAGGACTAGAAGTTCATGCAGAGCTTTCAACAAAAACAAAAATATTCTGCTCATGTCCAACAGAATTTGGTGCAGCACCTAATACACATGTATGCCCAGTTTGTATGGCAATGCCAGGAACACTACCAGTATTAAACGAAAAAGTTGTTGAGTATGCAGTAAAAGCAGGTTTGGCTACAAATTGTGAAATATCAAGAGATAGTAAAAATGATAGAAAAAATTACTATTATCCAGATTTACCAAAATCTTATCAAATATCACAATTTGATAAACCACTATGTGAACATGGATATATTGAAATTGAAACATCAGAAGGTAAAAAGAAAATTAGATTATTAAGAATTCACATAGAAGAAGATGCCGGAAAACTAAACCATGACGACTTTGGAGGAGGAAGCCTAGTTGATTTAAACAGAGCGGGAGTTCCTTTAATAGAAATGGTTTCTGAACCAGATTTAAGAAGTGCAGAAGAGGTTGAGGCATATTTAAGAAAATTAAAATCAATACTAGAATATATAGAAGTTTCAGACTGTAAAATGCAAGAAGGTTCATTAAGAGCAGATGTCAATGTATCTGTTCATAAACCAGGAACACCTTTTGGAACACGTACAGAAATGAAAAATATGAACTCATTTAGAAGCATTACAAGAGCTATCGAATATGAAATTGATAGACAAATTGATGTGCTAGAAGATGGCGGAAAAGTAGAACAAGAAACATTAAGATGGGATGATGTATCTGGAAAAACATTTTCAATGAGAGATAAAGAAGATGCACAAGATTATAGATATTTCCCAGACCCAGATTTAGTTGCAATAAAACTTTCAGAAGAATACATTGAAAATATCAAGAAAACTCTACCAGAATTACCAGAGACTAGAAAAGAAAGATATTTGAAAGAATATGAATTATCTGAAAAAGATGCAAATATTATTACTGCATCAAAATATTTATCAGACTTGTTTGAAAGTGCGATAAAAGTATGTAATAATCCAAAATCAGTTAATAACTGGATAATATCTGATATATCAAGAATTTTAAATGAAACTGAAACAGAGCCAATTGCTATACCATTTGATGGAAATCAATTAGGAAAATTGGTTATATTAATTGATAAAGGTACAATTAGTTCAAGTATTGGTAAAAAAGTCTTAACAGAATTATTTGAAAATCCAAGAGATCCAGAAGAGATAATAAAAGAAAAAGGATGGATTCAAATTTCTGATGAGGGTGCAATTAAAGAGGTTGTTTCTAAAATATTAGAAGCAAATCCACAATCAATTGCAGATTATAAAGCAGGAAAAGACAGAGCATTAGGATTTTTGGTTGGTCAAGCAATGAAAGAAACAAAAGGAAAAGCAAATCCAAAAATGTTAAATAAGATGTTCTTAGCTGAATTGAATAAATAAAAAAACGGGATTAAAGACCCGTCCCCAAATCTCTAAAAAAAATCGGGATTGGGGGACGGGTCTCAAATCCCGTTTTCTTTTATATATTTTTTTAATATAATTTTTTTAATATATTTTTTTTTAATATAATTTTTTTTATATAATTTGTTTTTTTATTCCATCAACAACAAATCCGCAAATGACAAATTCAATTCCCCAGATTAAACTTAATTTAAATAGTATGAATCCAATGGTAAAAAGTATTGGTATTGTAAATGAAAAATTATATGTAAGAAGAATTGCAAATGAAATTATGCAAATAAAAAAGCAGAATTTTAAACCATAATTCATAATTAATTTTGTTAATTTATCTAGGTTTTTAAAACTATTTAATATTTTTTTAAACATAATCATCACCTATATAAATAATAGCATCTATAGATAGAAACAGCAATGGAAATTTGTACCAATTTAAGATTGTTATAGAAGATTTCTATGAAAAATTTTGAAAGAATATATATTTATTTTTGGAGTATTAAAAGAAAAAGAATTTCTACTTAAAATAGAAATTCTTTTTTAAAACAAAAACTATGCATAATTTTCATTTTTAGCCTAAGCCATTGCTGCATTTAATTTTTTTGATAAACTAGATTTTTTTCTAGCTGCTGTGTTTTTAACAATAACACCTTTTGTACAAGCTTGGTCGATTTTTTTTGTTGCTTCTGAGAATAATGTTTTTGCTTCTTCCATATTTCCGGCTTCAATTGCTTGTTCAAATTTTTTGATTGCTGTTTTGTAAGCAGATTTTATCATATTATTTCTTAAAGTTTTCTTTTCAATTACTTTAACTCTTTTTTTTGCTGATTTTATATTTGGCATGTGTTTTGCACCTCCTCTTAGTCTATATTATATTATAACGTAGATTATTTTATCATATAATTTTAATTTTGGCAAGAGATTTACAGAAAATTTTACAGAAAGGATGTAAAAAGATATATAAAAGAAAAACAGAGAACCTAAATATAGGTTCTCTTAACTAAAGTAACATTATATTATTTTACGTTAGCTAATCTTACAGCATAACGGTATGCTTTTTTATCTTCATCCGAAAGGGAAGATATCAGAAATTCATCGTTGCATTTGGCATCTCTAATTTTCCGAGCCAAATTTCCAAGCTCGTTTACATTTTTGTAGTTGCCATCAACTGATTCATCCCAAAGGACCTTGAAACGCTCAAAGTCATTTTTGATGTTACTTTTTTTGGTATTACTTTTTTTGCTTTCCATATTGTAATCTCCTTTGTGTGTATTATAATGTTACTGATTTTATAAATAAATTATATCACAATTTAACATAAAATTCAAATTATTTTTTATTAGTATTTTTATGCTCTTCAGGAACTACTATATTTTTAGGTTTATCATCACTAGATTTTGGTTTTGCAGGGTTTAAATGGTCATAAACTTCAGAAATGTCTAAATTTGAACCATCACCATCAACTATTTCAATTTTCTTTTTTTCTTCGCTCATAAGAAATACCTCCATAAAATATTAAATAAATAATAACACAAAAAAGATAAATAATCAACAAAAATTTAATTATAGCAGTAAATTGCATTGATTTTTAAAGAAAAATATAATATAATTAACAGGTAAATTATAGAATTAGAGGTATAAATAAAATCAAAATTAATACTATAGATATAAAAATTAGAAAGGAACTAATCTAACATGGAAATAGATAAAATAAAATCTATCATTGAAGCAATCCTCTTTGCAGCAGGAAGACAAGTTGCAATAAAAGAATTAATGATTTCTTTAGAAATATCAAAGGAAGATTTGGAAAATATAATTGTTTCAATGCAAGAAGATTATAAAATGCAAAATAGAGGAATAGAACTTATAAAAGTAGAAGATAGTTATCAATTATGTACAAAGAAAGAATTATACGAGTATTTATATCCGATATTAGACAAAAGATCAAAACCTAATTTATCAAATGCAGCATTAGAAACACTTGCAATAATTGCATATAATCCAAGAGTGACAAGAGCAGAAATTGAGTCTATAAGAGGAGTTAGTGCAGATGCTTGTATTTATAAATTGTTAGAATATGGATTAATACAAGAGTCTGGAAAATCAGATTTACCAGGTAAACCAATGACATATGCAACTTCAATTAAATTTTTAAAAATGTTTGGTTACACATCATTAACTGATTTGCCGGAACTTCCAAAATATAAATTAGATGAAAATCAACAAATAGTAATTGATGATTTAGTTGAGAATAGTACTGAAGATATAAAAGAACAAGAGGCTCCAGAGCCCGAAAGGGATGAACAAGAAAATAAATAAAGTAATAAAGAATGTCCCAAAAGGAACCGATGTCTCAAACAAAGCTGTCCCCAAATGGACAAAGCAGAAAGAAGGAATAAAAGAAAATGAAATTAAGTAAATTAAATCCAAAGAAAATAAATTTTAATGATGTTGATAAAAATTATTCAGGTCAAGATATATTAATGAAATTAGGAGAATTATATCAATTTGAAAGCGGAATTTTTGGATATGGAAACATATGGACAAAAATGGAAAGAATAGTAGAAAATATAATTATTGATGAACTAGATAAAGCAGATTGTATTCAAGCAGAATTCCCAAAATTACAACCAAGAAAAATTTGGGAACAGTCTGGAAGATGGGATGTATACACAAAAGAGTCTGATATAATGTTCAATATGAGTAACAATTTAGGTGACTATGGTCTAGCCCCAACAGCAGAAGAATGTGCAACAATATTCGGTTCAAATAGATTATTATCATATAAAAATTTACCAGCAACATATTATCAAATTGGAGAAAAATTTAGAAAAGAAATTAGAGCAAGAGGATATTTATTTAGACCTCGTACATTTGTAATGATGGATGCATATTCATTTGACAAAACACAAGAAGATATGCATAAAAACTTTGAAAAAATGCATGACGTATATATGAATATTTTCAAAAGGATTGGAATTAATATTATTCCAGTTGTAAGTGATGGTGGAACAATGGGAGGAAGAGTTTCAGAAGAATTCCAAGCCATTACAAAATTAGGCGAAGATATAATTTTATATAATGAAGAAAAAAATGTTGGAATTAATAAAGAAGTCCTAGACTTTGAAGATAAAGAAACATTTATTGATAGATTACAAGGACTAAGCCTAGAAGATATGAAAGAATATAATTCTGTTGAATTAGGAAATAATTTTGAGTTGGGAACAAAATATTCAGAAGCAATGGGATTAACATATCAAGACGAAAATGGTCAAAGTAAACCTTATTATATGGGATGTTATGGAATTGGTTTAGGTAGAATAATTGCAACAACAATTGAAAACAATATAATTATAAAAAATGATAGAGTTAAAGGTTTTGCAATACCAGAAAATATTGCTCCATATAAAGTTCAAATTATATATAGTGATGAAAATAAAGAAATGGCATTTGAACTATACAATAAACTTCAAGATAAAGGCATTAGTGCTATTATTGATGATAGAGAAAATTTGAATATGGGTAATAGAATTAATGATGTTTATGCCTTAGGTACTCCATATATGCTTGTTATGGGTAAAAAGTTTGAAGATGGAAAATATGAATTGGAGACTTCAAAAACAGGTGAAAAAGAAGTATATACATTGGATGAATTAGTAAATAGATTTGCAAAATAATTATAAAAATAGAAGAACCCCAGTCTAATAGATAGACTGGGGTTTTGGAGTTAATACTCATTAAAAATGTAGATTCTTCCGTCTCTGTATGGATTTGGATTCTTTCGTCGCCAGTCCATCAAAGACTTAGATGTGCCAGAACACCTTGTGCCTATGAAAGAATTAGCTCTTCTTTCTTTGGCTTTTTTTGATTCCTGTTCTTGTTTTTGTGCTTTCTGGTCGTTTTGTGAAAAAAATATTTGTGATAATAAGTCTTGATTGTTAATTTTCTGCATAATGTTTTCCTCCAATAAAATACAGAACTATATGTTATACTATAATTATATCACATTATGTAAAATAATGCAAAAAATGAATTGAAGGTCGTCCCTCAATCCCAAAAAAAAGGGAATTTAAGGAACGTCCCTAAATCCCGTTTATCTAAAATTCACAGTTTTTTGGTGTTCTAGGGAATGGAATAACATCACGAATATTTTGCATACCAGTTAAGTACATAATAGCTCTTTCAAAACCTAGACCAAATCCAGAATGAACACAACTACCATATTTTCTTAAATCTAAATACCATTCATAATTTTCGATAGGCATATTCAATTCTTTCATTCTGTTTAATAACTTATCATAATTTTCTTCTCTTTGGCTACCACCAATAATTTCTCCAATACCAGGAACTAAAAGGTCAGCAGCAGCAACAGTTTTACCATCTGGATTTTGCTTCATATAGAAAGCTTTTATGTCCATTGGATAATCTGTAACAAAAACAGGTTTCTTAAATATTTGCTCGCACAAATATCTTTCATGTTCTGTTTGTAAATCAATACCCCAACTAACTTTATATTCAAATTCATCATTATGTTTTTCTAATTCTTTAACTGCATCTGTGTAAGAAATTCTAACAAAATCAGAATTGATTACATGATTTAATCTTTCTAATAAACCTTTGTCTATAAAGTTATTGAAAAATTCCATTTCTTCTGGACAATTATCTAAAACATATTTGAAAATATATTTAATCATATCTTCGGCTAAATTCATATCATCAGCTAAATCTGCAAAACAGATTTCAGGTTCAACCATCCAGAATTCAGCAGCATGTTTTACTGTGTTTGAATTTTCTGCTCTAAAAGTAGGTCCAAATGTGTAGATGTTTCTAAATGCTTCTGCAAATGTTTCACCATTTAATTGACCACTTACTGTTAAATGAGCAGATTTTCCAAAGAAGTCTTTTGAAAAATCAATTTTTCCATCATCTGTTTTTGGTATGTTTGTTAAATCAAAAGAATTAACATTGAACATTTCTCCAGCGCCTTCAGCGTCACTTCCTGTAATTAAAGGAGTATTTACATACACAAAACCTCTTTCTTGGAAGAATTGGTGTATTGCATATGCTAGGCTACTTCTAACTCTAAATACTGCGTTAAAAGTATTTGCTCTTGGACGAAGATGTGCAATTGTTCTTAAATATTCAAAAGAATGTTTTTTCTTTTGAAGCGGATATGTGCTGTCTGATAAACTTTCTATTTCTACGCTTGTGGCTTGAATTTCAAAAGGTTGTTTTGCATTTTCTGTTTTTACAAGTGTTCCGTTAACTTTAATTGAAGAACTTATTGTAAGTTTGCAAATTTCATTAAAGTTTGATAACTTATCTGTAAAGACGATTTGTACATTTTTGAAAAATGTTCCGTCATTTATTTCTATAAATCCAAATGTTTTTGAATCTCTTACTGTTCGAACCCATCCTTCTAAAGTTATTTGTTTGTTAATATAGTTTTCTGTATTTTTGTATAGTTCTTTTATAACTAGTTTTTCCATTTTTGATTTCATTCCCTTCCTAAGATACAGATTTAATTGGAAAGTTTAAACAAGTATCTTCTTTTTAGTATGTGAAAATTATACATCATTATACGCTAAAATTCAAGTAAAGGTATTGATAAAAAAAAGAAAAAAATATATAATGTGAAAAAAGAGGGAATAATATGAGTAAAAAAATAGAAACTGGTTTAATAATTGTAAAAGAAGATATATTTTCAAAAATAAGGAAAAATCTATTTGTAATATTTTTAAAAAAAGAAAATGAGTTATTAAATAAATTATATGAAATAGAAAAACCTCGAAATGTAGTGCGTGGTAAAGTAATTATTCCCAAAGAAATATCAATAGATAAAATTGTCTCTAAGAAAATTAATTAAAAGGAAAGGGTGTAAAAAATGATAGTAGCAGTTGATGGACCTGCAGGAAGCGGAAAAGGAACAGTAACAAAAAGAATCGAAAAAGAATTAGGTTTTTTAAATTTAGATACAGGAGCAACATATAGATGTGTGGCTTTACAGGTACTGAGAGAAAATGTTAAATTAGATGATGAAGAAAAAATTATAAAAATAGCAAATGATATTGACATCAAAATTGATAATACAGGTGACAAAGATATTATTTTATTAAATGGAGAAGATGTCAGCAAAGAAATTAGAACAAAAGAAGTAACAGAAGTTGTGTCACAAATTTCTTCTATTATTCTGGTAAGAGAAAGAATGGTTGAAGTTCAAAGAAATTTAGCCAAGGGAAAAAATGTTATAGTAGAAGGTAGAGATATTGGAACTGTGGTTTTTCCAAATGCTGATGTTAAAATTTATTTGGACGCAAGCGAGGAAGTAAGAGCTAAAAGAAGATATGAAGAAAATGTTCAAAATGGTATAAATACTACTTATGAAGAAGTTTTGGAAAATGTAAAAATGAGAGATTATAATGATATGCATAAAAAAGTTGGGGCATTAAAGAAGGCAGATGATGCAATTATTATTGATTCAACAACTTTAACAATAGATCAAGTTGTTGAAAATATTAAGAAACTATTGATTTAACTGTAAAAATATGGTATAATAGTTTTAGTTTTATTTTTAAAAATAAGAAAGAGGTAATAAAATGGATATTCCAGTTAGTTATGAAACTAAAACTAAAGATTCTTTTTTTGATGTAATAAAATCTTTTTTTGCAACTTCAATTGATAATGAGGATGAAGTAGATAAAAGAGTAAAAGAAATTGAACAACAACAAGATGGAATTAATATATCTTTATTGGAAAAAATGGTGGCAGAACCTAAAGTAGGAAAAACAAAAAATAATAAGAAAAAAATGGATACAAAAATAAATGATAAAGTAAATGTAAAAGTTGTGAAAGAAGAAAAAGAAAATTCAGGTGAAGAAAAAGAGAGAGAATAATAATTATAGAGTAAAAATGTAAGTGATTAATATTTTGATTGGATAAATTTTAAAAAACTTGCATTTTTTTCTTGACAAATTATAAAACACAATGTATAATAAATATCGCAATGCAGATGGCGAAGTAGCTCAGTTGGCTAGAGCATCCGGTTCATACCCGGCAGGTCGTAGGTTCGAATCCCACCTTCGCTACCAAAAATATAAAAATGACCAAAAATAAGATGTTTCAAGGGTTTTGAAACATCTTATTTTTTTCTTAGCCACTATTTAGTAACTGAATTTAAAATACATAGAGTTACTTTATTTACAAAAAAATACCCCGCCTTAGCCGTAAGATGTCTTGAATTTTTAAGGACCTGCTCCTAAAAACAGGTGGGTGCCTACCAAAATATTCCTGGGCTTCTTACATAAAATGCAAGCATGCACGCCATACTTTGAGATGGGCTCCTCTTACAAACTTGTAGGTTCTAAAAATTCTGTCTACACGCACTATGCAGGGAAAATTAATTACTATTTATTAGGTTAATTAGAGTTTAACATACAATAAAAAAACTTTCAAATTTATTAAGTTTATATAAAATTGATTTGATATTATTTATATTATTTTATCTCATTTTTTATAATTTATTCTCACTTTATTTAAATTTTTAAAACTTGTTTTATTAAAGCAAATATGATAAAATTTTTTAAGTAGGTGTGTAAAAAAATAATATGTAAAATTTAATCTTCTTTAAATTCATTACTAAGTTTTCCAATGGCCTTTGTTTCAATTCTAGAAACATATGAACGAGAAATACCCATCATATCTGCGATCTCATGTTGTGTTTTAGGTTTATGGCCACCTAATCCAAATCGTAATTCGATAATAGTTTTTTCTCTATCTTTTAAAACTTCTTCAATTTTTGTATACAACTTTTTGATTTTCATTTTTAAATCAACTTCGTCTTCTATATTTCTATCATCATTTTCTAAAACTTCTTGTAGAGTAACAATATTATCATCTTTATCTTTCCCAATAGGTTCGTTTAGATAAACTTCGGCATTTAATTTTTTTGTAGAACGCAAATGCATCAAGATTTCATTATCAATACATCTCGAAACATATGTACTAAGTTTTGAACCTTTGTCTACATTAAAACTATTTATGCCTTTAATTAATCCAATTGAGCCAATAGAAATCAAATCATCTTGGTTTACTTTAGTGTTTGAATATTTTTTAACAACATGTGCAACTAATCTTAAGTTCCTTTCTATTAGAATATTTCTAGCCTCTTCATCATTATTTTTCATTTTTTCCAAGTAGATTTTTTCTTCTTCGCTTGTTAATGGTTCGGGAAATAAATTATTGCCAGTTATATAACCGAACAACAAACATTGATGATTTTAAAAATTGAAAAAAACCAAAAATTCCAATGCTATAAAGTGCTTCTATCATTATTGCACCTCCAAATCTTATATATAAAATTATATGATGAGAAATTTTAAAAGTGCAAGTACAAAAAATATTTTAGAAAATCGTTGTAAATTTTGATAAAGTATGATATAAATGTAATTAGAATAAGAACGTAAGAAGAGGAAAGAATATGGAAAATAATAAAAAAAATAAAAAAATTAGACAAGTTGTTGTTAAATATAATAATAATGTAATAAATGATGAAACAACAAATATTATAGTTAAACAATTTATAGATGCGAAAACATCTCAAAATGTTGCTTTATTTGTTTTAAAATATAATATGGAAGAAAAGCCTATACAAGTTGTATTAGGAAAACTTCAGTTCAACAAAGGTGATACAGAGTTATCGAAAAAAGCAAAAGTAATACAGGAATATTTGATTAACCAATTAAAGAAAAATGCAAAAGAACCAAATGATTTTCAATATTGTTCAGATTTGGATAGGATATGTGTAAAAAAATCAATGCCTTTTGTATATACTGATGAAGGAATTAAAATACTTACAAATAATAGAAATGAGGATATTCCGCTAAAGAAGACTTATGATTTAGATGAAGAACAAGGTTTTTTGAATTTGATTTGTTATAGCCCAGATAAAATAATGGATAAATATGCAAGTGAATTTAATCTTAGAAAAAATATTAAAGAAAGAGTTAGTCAAAATAGGGCAATTAATGCGGCCAAAAGAGAACTAAAACCTGAACAGCTTAATCTTTTTAGACTTGGAAGAAAAATTAAAGAATATAAAGCAGAACAAAATAAGGATGTAGTTTATTCTTTTAGAGAGGCTTTAACTGTTTATTTAATAAAGGAAAAACTTAGAAAGCATAAAGAAAAAAATTTAAATGGGCAAAATAAGATGTCTTTAGATGAATGGTTAAAAATTAAAAACTATTATAAAGAAAAAGAGAATAGAGATGTTAAGATTGATCCATCTATGATGTTTGGATTATCTGAAGAACAGTCATTGGAAGAAAGATTTTTTAGAATAAAAGAAAAAGCAATTGCAATAGATATAAAAAGGCTTTTGGAAAATGAGCAAAATGCGTATGTAGAAAAAAATATGGATTCTGATGTAAATGTTGAAGAAAACGATAATGATGAATATTCTTTAATAAATAGTTATAAAACAATGTTTGATTTTGTGAAAGATGGAAGAGACGGAAATGTTCGATTTAGTTATTCGCGTACTAAGGATGGGTTTAAAAATTTAAAAAGTATAGTAAAAAAACAAGCTGTGGAAAATGATGAGCAAGACATTAATTCAAAAGAAATATTAAAATATTTAGAACTTAAAGAGAATCTTTTAAAAAATGTTAATAATAGAGGAAAAGGTTTTTATGAGATGTATAATAAAAATAATGATGTAAAAAAATTTGTTGAATTTGTTATTGCGTCATCTGCAAGAAATTATACAATGGAAGATGAAAAAGATATATTCTTGGATATATACAATGATATGGTTGATGAAATGATTTCAAGGCATAAAGATTCTGTGGAGTTATATAATGGATATGCTAGTAGGTTTGGTGCTGAAACTTGTCAAATTCCAGTTCCAATATCGGTGGAAAGTATTGAAAAAGGGAAAAAAGGAGAATATAGATAAAAGATGTGAAAGGTCACATCTTTTTCTAGTTATTGACATTTTTATTGTGGAACTTTTGTAAATGTATTGAAACTAAATAAAATAGATGGTAAAATATTGCTTGTGAGAAGGTGATTATATGACATTATCAGAAACAATAAAAAAAGGAATGATAGAGCTAAAAAATGAAAATATAGAAGAACCAAAATTGAAAGCAAGATTATTAATGCAATATATATTAAATGAATCAAGACAGTATGTAATTGTAAATGATATGGAACAACTAGATAAATCAAAAGAAAGGCAATATTTTAAAAAAATAAAAATATTAAAAAAAGGAGTTCCAATTGAACATATAACACATCAAAAAGAATTTATGAAATTAAGTTTTTTTGTAGATAAAAATGTTTTAATTCCAAGACAAGATACAGAAATATTAGTTGAAGAAGTTATAAATATTGCAAAAAAAAATAATGCAAAAAAAATATTAGACTTGTGTACGGGAAGTGGTGCAATTGCAGTATCACTTGCCAAATATTTGCCACAAGCAGAAATTACAGCAATTGATATAAGTAATGAAGCGTTAAAAATTGCTAAGAAAAATGCAATTAGTAATAATGTTGAAAATCAAATTACATTTATAAGTTCAGATATGTTTACAAATTTAAATGAAGAAAAATTTGATATAATTGTATCTAATCCACCATATATAAAAACTAATATTATTGGAAAACTAGATACTCAGGTGCAAAATGAACCATATATAGCGTTAGATGGTGGAAAAGATGGCTTAGATTTTTACAAAAAGATTATTAATGAATCTTATCAATATTTAAAATGCAATGGATATTTGTGTTTAGAAATTGGATTTGACCAGAAAATTGATGTTGTTGAACTTATTGAAAATACTGAAAGATTTACAGGTACATATTCAAAAAAAGATTTGTTTGATAATGATAGAATTATAGTTACACGATTAAAATAAGGAGGTAAGAAAATGTCTTTCTCGTCAGATTTGAAAGAAGAACTTAGTAAAATAAGTAATTTAAATAAAAAAGATGAAGTAAAATATGAGTTAATCGGATACTTGATTTCAAAAAATGCTTCAGTTGTAAAAAATAATGTAAGGTATGCAACAGAGAGTGAGTACAATATAAATCGTTTTTCTAAGTTGTTAAGAAATTTGGAGATTGATAACAATATTGAATTTGATGGGAAATCATTTATAATTACTTTTAAAGTAAAAAATCTTATTGAAGAAGTTGAAGTTGTTGAAAATCAATTAGAAATAAAGGCCAATGTTGATTTTGAGAATATAAAAAAAATTTCAAGTGGTCAGAGTGAAAAATTGATTCAAAATGGAAAAGATATAAAAAATAATAAATTAACAGTTATAGAAAATGATAACTGTAAAAGAGCAATTGTAAGAGGAGCGTTTTTAGGAGCGGGGTCAATAAATAATCCTAGTAGAACATATCATTTGGAAATAAATTTATCAACAAAATATAATATGGAATTTTTAAATGAAATATTAAAACAGTGTAATATAAGATGCAAAAAATTAGAAAATAATAATTCAATTTATTTGAAAGATGGAGAAGAGATTTCAGCAATTATTGCTTTATTTGGAGCAAGTAGTAGTGTTTTGAAATTTGAGGATATTCGTGTTCAAAAAGAAATGAATGGCAAAGTAAATAGAATTGTTAATTGCCAGACTGCTAATTTGAACAAAACTTTGAATGCGTCTGTTGAACAAATTGATGCTATTAGAAGATTGCAACAGTCTAACAAATTTAATAATTTAGATGATAATCTTAAAGAGATTGCTTTACTTAGATTGGAGTATCCAGATATGTCTTTGGTTGAACTGGGAAAAAAATTAAAAGAACCACTTGGAAAATCAGGAGTTAATTATAGATTAAAGAGAATTATTAAACTTGCAGAGGATTTATAAAGGAAGTTGAAGATGGAGTTAGGAATATATATACATATACCTTTTTGCGTAAAAAAATGCGATTATTGTGATTTTATATCATATTCAAATTGTTTTGATATGCAAGAGAAATATGTTGAAAAATTATTAGAAGAAATTGAAGAAAATAAAAATTTATTAAGAAATAATTTTATAAGTACTATTTATATTGGAGGAGGTACTCCATCAGCAATAAAGCCTGAACTTATAAAAAAGATTTTGGATAAGATTTATGATGTTGCAGGAATAGAAATTGATAAAAATAATGGTACATCAAACGGTGGCAAAAAAGTAATTGGAAATGAGATGCCAAATAAAAAAGAAAAAATCGAAATTACAATTGAGGTAAATCCAGGAACTACAACAAAAAATAATCTACAGATGTATAAAAATTGTGGAATAAACAGATTAAGTATAGGACTTCAAAGTGCTGATGATGATATTTTAAAAGAAATTGGAAGAATTCACAATTATGAACAATTTTTAGATACATATAAATGGGCAGAAGAAGCGGGATTTGAAAACATAAATGTTGATTTAATGTTAGGACTTCCGGGACAAGATGTTGAAATTTTAAAAAATAGTTTGGAAGATGTGGTTAATTTAAAACCGGAACCAAAGCATATATCTGTGTATTCTTTGATAGTAGAAGAAAATACAAAAATAGAGCAAAGAATTGACTCAGGGGAATTAAGTTTGCCTGATGATGAAGAAGAAAGAAGACAATATCATTATATGAAAAATTTCTTAGAGTTGAAAGGCTATAAACATTATGAAATATCAAATTTTGCAAAGCCTGGGTTTGAATCAAAGCATAATATGAATTGCTGGGAGCAAAAGCAGTATGTTGGTTTTGGAGTTGCGGCACATTCATATGTAAATGGTGTAAGATATGCAAATACTTCTGATTTAAAAGAATATTTGAATGTAGATAAAAGTAAAAAAAATAGAAATGTAGAAAGTATGGAAAGCAAAATAAAAACTGAGAATAAAATCGAGAAAGAAAATGAAAAAGTTGGGTTTAAAAGTGTTAGAATTATTGAAGAAATTCAAAATAAGTTAGATATGGAAAAAGAATTTATGATGTTGGGACTAAGAAAACTTGACGGCATTAGCATTTCCAAATTTGAGCAGAAGTTTGGAGAAAATCCGATTTATTTGTTTAGAAATGAGTTGCAAAAATTAGTTGAAGAAGATTTACTTGAAGTTGATTTAGATGATATTAAATTAACAAATAATGGACTTGATTTGGCTAATTTGGTTTGGGAAGAATTTGTATAGGGAGTTGCCAAAGTGGACGGGGATTTTGACAACTAAAATATAAAAAATAAAAAGTTGTCAAAAACCTCCGTCCATTTTGACAAGAAGAGGAAAAAATGAAAAATATAAAAGATTATGATTTAGAAGATTTAAAAAAAGAACTTGTAGAAATAGGAGAAAAACCATTTAGAGCAGAGCAAATATTTAAATGGTTATATCAAGAAAAAGTAAAAGAATTTGACGAAATGACAAATCTATCTTTAGCATTAAGAGAAAAATTAAAACAAAATTATACAATTTGCAATTACAAAATTTTAAGAAAACAAGAATCAAAAGATGGAACAATCAAATATCTATTTGACGTATTAGATGGCAATGCGATAGAAACAGTATTAATGAGTTATCATCATGGATACAGCATTTGCGTATCTTCACAAATTGGATGTAAAATGGGATGCAAATTTTGTGCATCAACAGGAATTAATTTTATAAGAAGTTTAACATCTGGTGAAATTGTTGAACAAATTTTGGCTGTAGAACAAGATACGGGTGTTAGAATTTCTAATGTTGTGTTTATGGGAATAGGTGAGCCTTTAAACAATTATACTAATGTTGTAAATGCAATTAGAATTATAAATAATCCAAAGGGACTAAATATTGGAGCAAGACATATAAGTGTTTCTACAAGTGGATTGGTACCTGGTATTTATAGATTAGCAGAGGAAAATATTCAATGTACTTTGTCTATTTCTTTACATGCAACAAATAATGAAAAAAGAAGTAGTATGATGCCTGTAAATAATGCTTTTCCAATTGAGGAATTGATGCAAGCATGTAGGGATTATATTGCTAAAACTCATAGAAGAATATCTTTTGAGTATGCATTGGCAAAAGATAATAATGATAATCTTGAGGATGCTAAAGAATTGGTTAAACTGTTACATGGTATGTTATGCCACGTTAATTTGATTCCTATTAACAAAATTGAAAATGGTGCTTATTCTAAGTCTTCTAATGAAAATATTATGAAGTTTAGAGATTACTTAAATGACCATGGAATTGTTGCTACTATTAGAAGAGAACTTGGCTCTGATATTGATGCTGCATGTGGACAGTTGAGAAGAAAAAATTTGAAAGAAGATGAATAAAACTTCGGGATTGGGGGACGGGTCTCTAATCCCGAAGTTTTATATAAAAAAATTTTCGGGATTAGAGACCCATCCCCCAATCCCGAAGTTTTATAGTATAATACAAATTAATCCTCCTGAACCTTCATTAACAATACGTTCCAAAGTCTCTTGAAGTTTCATTTGAGCATCTTCTGGCATCTTAGAAAGCTTAGTCTGTAAGCCTTCATTAACAAGTTCATGCAAACTCTTTCCAAAAATGTTAGATTCCCAAATTTGTTTAGGGTCATTCTCAAAACCAGAAAGTAGGTAATTTACTAATTCTTCAGACTGCTTTTCAGAACCAACAATAGGTGAAACCTCAGTAGTTACATTTGTTTTTATCATATGGATACTAGGAGCAGTTGCTTTTAATTTAACACCAAATCTAGAGCCTTGTTTAACCATTTCAGGTTCTGCTAAAACCAAATCATCAATTGATGGAGTAACAATTCCATAGCCTTTTGCATTAACTTCTTCTAGAGCATATGCAATTTTATCATATTTTTTCTTAGCAGAAGAAAGGTCTGTAATAATACCAAATAAGTCGCCTTCATTTTCAACATTGACACCAGTAATTTCTGATAAAACTTTGTAGAATAAATTTTCTTTTACATCAATTTGAATTTTTACATTACCAGAACCAAGTTCAATATTTGTAATTGTAGTTCTAGAGATTATTTCAGTTTGACTTATTTTTTGTGTACAATTTGATATATCTTTTAAAACATTTGCATTAGCAAATGCATCTTTAATTTCATTAAATAATTCAGTTTTTATAGGATGATTAAAACTTAATCCATCAACCCAACGAGGTAGTTTAATAGCAATTTTTTGTGCAGGAAATTCATATAAAATTTTAGAGAACATTGTATTAATGTCATTTATGGTTAAATTTGCACAGTTTATTGGCATTACACTTGTATTATATTTATCAGTTAATTTTTGAGCTAATTCTTGAGTGTAGTCGGATGATGGAGTTTCAGAGTTTAGTAAAATTATGAATGGTTTATTTAAAGCTTTTAATTCGGAAACTACACGTTCTTCAGCTTTTATATAATCTTCTCTTGGTATATCTGTAACAGTTCCGTCAGTTGTAACTAAAATGCCAATTGTTGAATGTTCTTCAATTACTTTTTTAGTACCAATTTCGGCAGCTGTTTCAAATGGAATTTCCTCATCAGACCAAGGGGTTTTAACCATTCTAGGCATATCATCTTCTAGGTATCCAATGGCATTATCAACTAAATAGCCAACACAGTCAACTAAACGGGTTTTGAATTTTAAGTTATCATCTAAAGTAATCTCAATAGCCTCATTTGGAACAAATTTAGGTTCAGTTGTCATTATAGTTCTGCCACCAGCACTTTGAGGCAATTCATCTTTTGCTCTTTCTTTTTTGTATTCATTATCAATATTTGGAATTACAAGTAAATCCATAAAATTTTTAATAAATGTTGATTTACCAGTACGAACAGGACCTACAACCCCAACATAAATGTCACCATCAGTTCTTTTTGCTATGTCCTGATATAAATTTGAACTTTCCATCTATATACCTCCCTTAAAAATGCGGACTTTAATATGAAAATATAAAAAAATAATATTATTGTCTGCACTGTTCAAAACAATTTAAATGTTTGTACCACATAACTTTAATTAATGTATATTGTGAATTTTCAAATGATATGACAAGTTTTAGAAAAAAGTTTGCAAAAATCAGTACATTGTGATAAAATGGCAAAAGTAATTACAATAGTAATTGAAATGAACAAAAAAATTAAAACAGAATAAAATATACTAAAAAAAGCAACTTGATTACCAATGTGTAGTCAAGAAAAGGAGAAGGCTATGGATAAAAACGAAGAAATAATAAAATTATTAAAAGAATATAATCAAGAACATATAATAGAATTATTAAATAAATTAGATGAAAATAAAAAAGAAGAATTATTAGAACAACTAAAAAATATCGATTTTCACCAAATTGCAGAATTATATGAAAATACAAAAAAAGAAATTGAACTAAAAGAAAATAAAATTGAATCTATACCATATTTAGATAAAGAAAAATTAACAAAAAACGAAAAAGGTACATTTGATAATTTAGGAGAAAAAGAAATTGTTAGTGGACATTATGCAGTTGTTACAATGGCTGGAGGACAAGGAACAAGACTTGGTCACACAGGACCAAAAGGAACTTTTAAATTAGATGTTTATGGTAAAGGAAAATATTTATTTGAAATCTTAGCAGAAAATTTAAAAGAAGCAAATAAAAAGTATAACACAATTATTCCTTGGTACATAATGACAAGTAGAGAAAATAATGATCAAACACAAGAATTTTTGGAGAAAAATAATTACTTTGGATATGATAAAAATAGTGTTATGTTATTTGAACAAGGAGAGTTACCATTAGTTGATACAAACGGAAAAATGCTTATTGGAAAAGATATGAAGGTAAGAGAGGCTTCAGATGGAAATGGTGGAGTTTTTGCATCATTAAGAAAAACAGGTATGCTTTCTGATATGAAGGAACGTGGTGTTAAATGGGTATTTATTGGTGGTGTTGATAATGCACTTTTGAAAATGGCTGATGTTACATTACTTGGAATGGCAATTGATAAAAATGTTCAAATTGCTTCAAAATCAGTTGTTAAAGCAAATCCACATGAAAGAGTTGGAGTATTTTGCAAAATGAATGGCCATCCAAAGGTTATAGAATATTCAGAATTACCAGAAAAAATGGCAGAAGAAGTTGATAATAATGGAGAATTGAGATTTGGTGAATCTCACATAATGTGCAATTTGTTTACAATTGATGCTATTGAAAAAATAAGCAAAGAGCCATTAATTTATCATAGTGCTTTTAAGAAAAATGCTTATATTGATGAAAATGGCAAAGAAGTTATACCAACTGAACCAAATTCTTATAAGTTTGAAGCGTTTATTTTTGATAGTTTTGAGTTGTTTGATGATATTGCAATTCTTAGAGGTAAGAGAGAGGATGATTTCGCCCCTGTTAAAAATAAAGAAGGTGTTGATAGTCCTAAAACTGCTAAGGAATTGTATGAAAAATATTGGGAAAGAAATTAAAAAAAGAGGGATTATGGGTTTACTACTCCAAATTCCTCTTTTAAAATATTTTTAGGGATTGAAGACCCGTCCCCTAATCCCTAATTTCTTTCATAACTACATAGTTTGATTTCCTGGCAAGAAATAATCAATAACACCATAAATCAAAGCACCAATTATAGCTGCCATCCATGAAATAGAGTAACCTGCTACAAAAAATTGAGTAACATATAAAGTAATAGCGGCTAATGCAAAACCTACGAAGCCTTTACCAAATGGGCTTGCATGTAAACCTGTAAACTTTGTAACTAAGTAATCTATTACTGTTAAAACAACAGCGGCTATAATTAAAGTCCAAATATTATTAATTGAAAAACCAGGTGTAAAAAATGCAGTAATACCTAGAACAACAGCGGCGGCAATTAATCTACCAACTATTTGCCACACTGTGGAAGTACTATTTTCACTTCTTGTTTGTGAATTAGACATATAGAAAACCTCCTTAAATTTTTAAAAACTTATGCAAATTAAATTTGCAATTTCAAGGCTCTAATTTTATTATTCACGAATTTTTAAATAATATTCAAAAATATAAGTATAAAAAAGTTAATTTTTGTAAAAAATAAAATAAAAAATATTATAGTTAAAAAATATAAATACTAAAAATAAATAAATTAGTAATTTCAAATATTTAAAATTATATTTTTAATGTAAATAGTGTTTGAGGTGGAAAAAATGTTAATTATTTTTTTTAGAGCAATAATATTATACATATTTGTATTAATTGTAATGAGGTTAATGGGAAAAAGGGAAATAGGACAACTGCAACCATTTGAACTTGCAATTTCAATAATGATAGCAGACTTGGCTACTATTCCTATGAGTGATATAGGTGTTCCGATATTCAATGGATTAATTCCAATTTTGGGACTTTTAGTTATGCATTTGTTAATTTCATTAGTAAATTTAAAAAGTATAAAAGCAAGGGAGATTATTTGTGGAAAGCCAACAATTTTGATATATAGAGGAAAAATTGATGAAAAGGCTTTGAAAAAAGAAAGATTTACAGTAAATGAATTGGAAGAAAGACTTAGAGGAAACAACATTGTTAATTTAGGTGATGTGGAATATGCAATTTTGGAAACAAGTGGACAAGTTACGGTAATTCAAAAGCCTGAAAAGAGAACAACTACTCCAGAGGACTTCAACATTACACCAGAATATGAGGGAATCCCATATGATTTGGTTGTTGATGGAAAAGTTATGAACCAGAATCTGAAATTAATTGGAAAGAATTATAATTGGTTAAAAAAACAAGTTGAAAAATTTGATATGAAGCCAGAAGAGGCATTGGTTGTTACTTATGATGGTAAAGGACAAATTTTCTGTCAGAAAAAAGAAAAGAAGAATTCATAGAGCGTAGAGCATAATGTATAATAAACAAATGTTATAAGATTTTTATGTTATTAAAAGGAGATATGTGCATGACGAAGGAATTAGTTATTTCTGTAATTATTATTGTAGTAATAATTGCGGGAGATATTTTTACTACAAAATATACAAACAAATCAATTGAAATAGCCACACAGAGTTTATCTGAAATTGGAAAAGAAATGGAAAAAGAGAATGAAGAGGACATAAATAAAGATAAATTAAAAGAACAAATTAAAGAGATTAGAGATGATTGGAACGAAAGACATAAAAAACTTGCTATTTATATTGAACATGATGAGTTAGAAAAAATTGAAACTAATTTAGCAAGTCTTAATGGTTATTTGGATATGGAGGAGTATGGGGATTCTATGGCTCAACTTGATGCTAGTGTGTATGTGTTGGAACATATTAAAAATAAGACTACATTGAGTTTGATAAATATTTTCTAGTAAAAAATGCAAAACAAATTAGAAAGTTTTGCATTTTTTGCGTTATATAAATATAGTATGAGTCGAAAAAATCAAAACGTGTTTTAATTTTAAATTTTACAAAATGAAAGTAAAAATTGCAAAATTATGTAAATAATGGTATAATATAGATGATACATTGTTTTTTGCCAAGTGCAAATCATATAAAAATTCCAAAATAATTATTTAGAGGAGGAACAAATTTATGTTAAAATTTTTAACGCGTTATTGCTATGGCAATAAAATTCACACTGATGAACCAGAATTGTTTTATAAGATATATAAGTGGGATTGTGGATTATTCACTTTGATTTCATTACGGAGGAGAATTTGCGCAATTATTTTAGAGATAGTGGGAATTATTGGGCTTATTTTTATTAAAACTAGAATTTATGCGCTACTTCTTTTGAATGTAGGAATGATAATATTTATATTAGAAACTAGAGAGGTGAGCAGACAGATTTATTTTTGTGTAATGGGGTGTAAGACGCCAGCGCAAATAAGAACGAATCAAATTGTAGATTTTATAAGAAAATATGTCAGTATAACCGGAAAGGCATTGGGGCTTAGAGAATGGAAAAAAATAAAAAAACAGGATATGTGGTTATATAAAGACTTATTATCTGATAATTGTAAGCATTGCTGCCATTACTATTCTTTGAAAATTGCAAGAATTATAAAAGATTCTTTACTTATATGGGGAGCAGTAGAAGAACCCTTTGAAGAGGGACATAAATATTATGCGCATGCTATTATTTTAAGGAATGGTTATATTTATGATAGTAATATGCGTCAATCTGAAAAATATGAAGACTTTCTAAAGTTGTACAAGTTTAAAATCTATAAGCAGTGGAATTATGATGAATATTCACAGGATGAATTTAGAGAAGGAGAACGGCAAAACTTTAGAGAATGGTGTAAAAAAAACAATGTGTTAGAGTATGAGAAGTTTTAACAGTCAAAAGCAGTTCCATTGGAACTGCTTTTTATATGGATCTATTTATTCATATCAATTTTTGCGTACTTTTTAAGCTTTTCATAAACAAGATAATTAACAGTACCAGCAGGAAAATGACCATTTTTATCCTTCTTACCAGCGGGAACACCAGTCAAAACCTCAATACCCTCCTCAATTGTAGAAACCGCATAAACATGGAACAAACCATCTTTAACAGCAGAAACAATTTCATCAGAAAGTTGTAAATTATCAACATTTTGAACAGGAATCATAACACCATGTTCACCAGTCAAACCACGCATTTTGCAAATTTGGAAATAACCCTCAATTTTTTCATTAACACCACCAATAGGTTGGATTTGACCTTTTTGATTAACTGAACCAGTAACAGCAATGGCTTGATTTATAGGTATTCCAGAAAGACTAGAAAGCAAACCGTAAAGTTCAGTACTAGAAGCACTATCGCCATCAACACCATTATACAATTGTTCAAAACAAATACTTGCAGTTAAGCACAAAGGAATATCTTGTGCAAACATTTCACCTAAATATCCAGATAAAATTAGAACACCCTTAGAGTGAGTAGAACCAGAAAGTTCAACTTCTCTTTCTATATTTACAATTCCATTTTTACCAGTATATGTGTTAACTGTTATTTTTGCAGGTTTACCAAATGAGTAATCACCAATTGTTAAAATTGTTAAACCATTTATAGTTCCAACTTCAAAACCAGTTGTATCAATTAATAAAGAATGGTCTTTAATCATTTCCATATATTTTGCATCAAACTTTTTAACTCTTTCAATTCTTTCTGCTAAAGCCTTGTCAACAAACTCTGCAGTTACAATTTTTGACCTTGACATTTTAGCCCAAGTTGCGGCCTCACCGGCAACTTTTATTAAATCATCAAATCTTGTTGATAATTTTTTATGACTTCCAGCAAGTTTTGAAGCATATTCAATTAATTTTGCCATAGCGCCTTTATCAAGGTGTGGAAGTTGTTCGGCTTCACAGAAACCGTGAATTATTTGAGCTAATTTATTTGCATTTTCATTATTTAAAGGTGCATCATCTTCAAATTCAACTTTTATTTTAAACAATTTTCTAAAATCTGAGTCCATTGCCAAAAGTGTTTGATAAATGGTAGAATTTCCAATTAAAATAACTTTTAAGTCTAATGGAATAGGTTCAGGTTTTAAAGAAACCATTACCATAGATGCACGTTGGTCTGTTGTATTTTCTATACTTATTTCTTTAACTCTTAATGCCTTTTTCAATGCTTCATAGCAGAAATTATTTTGTAATAAATCTTTTGCTTGGAAAATGATGTAACCACCATTTGCTTGTTGTAAAAGACCTGGTTTTAACATTGTATGGTCTGTTTTTAATGAACCATAGTAATTTTCGTATTCAAGTGTACCGAAAATGTTATGATAAGAGTAGTTTGAATCCATTATAACAGGTGCACCTTCTATGTTAGAGTTATCAACAAATAGGTTTACTCTATAATTTAAAGATGGGTCTTGCTTTCTTTGAGCAGGATTCATTTGTTGTTGTTTCTCTTTTTCTTTATCTTCGTCAACAAAATATGAAACATTTTTTAGAACATCTTGTTTAACATCATTTAAGAATTTTGTTATTTTTTTATTTCTCTTAAATTGTGATTTTAAGTAATTAATGTGAACATTAATTGTAAGTAAGGCAATATTTGATTGCCATTCAGATATTTTTTTATCTGATTGTCTTTCTATAATTTTTATTTGTTCAATTGCGTCCATAATTTGTGCTTGAACAATTGAAGATTTTTCTTCATATACTTGTTTTATCTCATTATCTAATTTGTCAAATTCTTCTTCGTCAATGGCTTTTCCATTTACAATTGGCATCATATAAATACCATTTTGAGAAGATTTAACTTGGAAATTATGTTTTGATGCATCTACATTTAATTTGTCTAAAATGCTAGAACGTTTTTCTTCAAATTCTTGTTTAAGTAGTGCTTTTTCTTTTTCAAAATCGTCTGCATTAAATGTTTTTTTGATATCTTTTTTTACTTCTAAAATGAAGCCATCCATTGCATTTTTAAATTCTTTTCCTTGTCCTGCAGGAAGTGAAACTGCAATTGGTTCGTTTGGGTTATCAAAATTATAGATATAGCACCAGTCATTAGGTGTTTTTTGTTTTTTTGATATTTTATTTAAATAGTTTTTTGTGTACATTGTTTTTCCAACACCACTTGGTCCTTCAATATAAAGGTTGTAGCCCTTTACATCTACTTGTAGGCCAAATTCAAGTGCTTTGATTCCACGTTCTTGACCAATTCCTGTTGTAATGTCTTCCAGTTCTTGTGTTGATTCAAAATTGAAAATATTTGAATTACAAGTCATTTTTAGGTCTTTGAAATTTAATTCGTTTTTATTTTTCATTAGTTTTCCTCCAAAATTTTTTTCTTTTATTGTGTCCATTTTTTTAAGTATTATTTACTACTGATATTGTATATTAGTTGTTGGAATTTGTAAAGATTTGTAACAAAAATTTAATATAAAAAGTTGATTTTTATTATTTTTTATGCTAATATTGGCATATGGAAAAACAAAAGAAAAGGAGCGTTAAAAATGCAAAACGTTATAACCATTGAGGGAGCATACACAGGTGATTTAAAATAAATAAAACATAAATGGATAGGGATACTATAATTATACCTAAAATGTAGTTATAAGTGTTGCTATCTATTTGTGTTGCAAAAATGTTTTTAATGTTTTATAAAATACAGAAATTTTAGTTTCACAATAAAATTTTAAGATGCATTTTATAAATTTTATATAAAAATAAAGAAAAAATAAAAAAGGGAGGAATTCAAATGAAAAATACATTTAAAAGTTCAAAAGGTATAACACTTGTGGCGTTGGTTATAACTATAATTATACTTTTAATATTGGCAGGAATATCAATATCTGCATTGACAAATACTGGAATATTTGGAAAAGCAAAAGATGCAAAACAAAAATCTGATGAGGCTGCATTAGACCAAAATACAAAATTAGATGAATATGAGAGTGAAATAAATGCATATTTACCAGGACAAAATAATGGAGGTGGAGGTCAAGGAAGTGGAATAAATGCAAATACAATAGCAAGTGCAACAGATACAGAAAAGGCAAATAATTACTATGGAAAATCAGTAAATTATACATCTGCAAATGGAGTAACAGGATGGAAAATATTCTATGCAGGAAAAATGACAGATGCAACAGATGAAACAAATAATATTTATTTAATAGCAGATGACTATGTAGATGTTGCAAAACTGCCAAATGGAACAAATGAAGAAGGACAACCAGTAGGAAATGCACCTGCAAATACAAAGAGTTCGTATCCAAAGGCTGCACCATTTGATAATATAATGAATATTTATTCAACAGGAGCAGCAAGAATAACAACAGATACAATAAAAAAATTAAATAAATCATTTTTTATAGATAAACAATATACAGGTGTTGAAAATTCAACTGTTAATCCTAATATGAAAGCAGTAGCATATATGCTTGATACAACTGCATGGAGTACATTTAAAGACAAAAATGAAAAAGCAGATTATGTAATAGGTGGACCAACATTAGAGATGTTATTTAAATTATATAATCAAAAACATCCAGACAAGAATTACGAAGCACAAGCAACAAGTGCAACAGGATATCAACTAAGTGTTAATGGAGGTACATGGAAAAATTATACAGATTCAAGTTCAGATTATTTATCAAGCGATAGTTTATATGTATTACCATCTTCAAATGGAGCAGATGCTATGTGGGTAGCCAGCCCCTCTGCTAATGCTACTAGCTATGTTATGTGTGTGGACTACGACGGCGATGTTACCGCTAACGACTGTAGCGCTTACAACCTTGGTTTTCGTCCGCTAGTTTGTCTAAAATCTAGTGTCCAACTTCAAGAGTCTGGAGATGGATTTAGCATCAAATAGTAGCATTGTAGAAAACATAAAATAAAAGAAAAAGCGTGGTGATAGGCCTTGTGTCTGTTACCACAAAAAAATTAAGTAGTACAAAAAGTGCTACTTTTTTCATGTATAACATAATTTGAAAATTTATATGTGTACAAAACCTTTTGACCAAGTATTCAAATTTCTTTAAAAATATTGCAATATTTCATTAAAAAATATATAATAATGAACGAAAAGATGAGGGAAAATTGTTTACATCTTAAAGAAGGAATGTGATAAATATGAATAAAACAAAAAGAAAAATATTTGAAACATCAATGAAATTATTTGCAGAAAAAGGATATGATGCGACAAGCATAGAAGAAATAACAGCAACAGTAGGAGTCGCAAAAGGAACACTATACTATCATTTTTCAAGCAAAGAAGAAATATTTAACTTCTTAATAGAAGAAGGAATAAAACTATTACAAAACAGTATTGATATAAAAACAGAAAAATTAGATAACTATATAGATAAAATAAAAGCAATAGTATTAATAGAAATAAAAATAGTAAATAAATATGAAGATTTTATAACAATATTACTAAGTCAATTTTATGGAAAAGAAGCAAGAAACAAAATGTGCCAACAACACGTTTTTGAATATATTGGAAAAATCGAAAAAATTGTAGCAGAAGGAATGCAAAAAGGAGAAATAAAGCAAGGGGATCCAAAAGTAATAGCATCAGAAATTTATGCATTAATTGCTTCAACATTAGTATATAAAATGAAAAACGGAAATGAAATTGATATAATAAAAACATACAAAGAGTTTGAAAAAACATTAGTAGAAGGACTTAAAGTGAAATAAAATAAAATTGAAATACGAGGCTTTAATCCCTAAAAATAAAAATGTAACAAAAATGTAATATTTCTGTAACCAAAATGTAAACTAAAAAAACTACAATTCTATTGTAGTTTTTTGTTTTATATTGTATAATTATAAAAGAAACAGTAAAAGCAATAAAGCGTAAGATAAAGGAGGTTGTTTACAATGTCAAAATCAGGCATAGTAAACGTGAGAATGGTAATCACGGAAGAGAAAATCTTATCAAATATAGAAAAAGTCCAAAAAATGATAAATCCTAAGAGCAAGAAGCAAATTGTTCAATTGGATGAGGACACATATTTCAAAGATTTAATAGAATCAATAAAAACATATTTAATTGAATATCCTAAAAAGAAAAACTTCCCTAGTAGTGTATATAAAGCCGCTTATGAATTAGTTGAATTTGCTACAAATCAATTTGAAGAAAATACAAAAAGAATTGAAGAATTGATTAGACAAAGAGAGCAAAATATTGCTTTAGCAGGACAATTAAAAGAACTTATAGAAGATGTTGACAATAAAGAAGAAGGATGGAAAGATAGTTTAAAAGCAGCAGAACAAGACTTCTCTGAAGATATTATAGATACTTTAAATATACTAGGAAAATGTAAAACAAAAACATCACAAAATTATATGGACGCTATGAAATTGTTAAATGCAAGAGTAAATAATCTAGAATCAAATTTACATATTGAAATTGATATGGAAAGAATTGAGGATAGATCAAAAGCATTAAGTTACATTGGAATAGAAGTTGCAGATGCATTAAAAACAATTCCTACACCAGTTGAAGAACCTGTAAAGGTAGAAAAAATTGAGGAACAGCAAGAGGTTTCTACACAAAAGGCTAAGAGGGTTCAAAAGGTACAAGAAGTACAAAATGTAGAGCAAGTTGTGGAAGAACAACAATCTCAAGAACAATATGTTCAAGAAACTACTTTTGAGAAAAAACCATCTTTATGGCAAAGAATTAAAAATAGTAAAGTTGTTAGAGCAATTAGATATGCAATGAAAATTAAAGTTGTTTTACAATATCCAGCATTGCCAGAAGGTAGAGGAGAAAATTATTAATATTGTATATAGGAACTTAGAGTTTGGACTTTGAGTTCTTTTTTATATTCTAGGAAAGTTATCATAGTATGATGAATTTTCTAGAATATAAATATGGCAGAATTATAATTGAGGTTGTGAATTGTAATAGCTATTTAGTAAAAGTTACTATAATTTTATAATTTTTTATAGAATAAATACGAAAAATGTGGTAAAATATAAAAAGTATTGATTTTAGAAAGAAAATAAATTTAAATTTTATGGAAGGAATGAAATTAAAAAATGAAAAAAATAGAATTACTAGCTCCAGCAGGTTCATTTGAAAAAGCAAAAACTGCATTCAAATATGGAGCAGACGCAGTATATTGTGGCACATCATCACTATCATTAAGGACAAGAGCAGACATGAATAATGATGACCTAATAAAAACAATAAAATACGCACATAGCATTGGAAAAAGAGTGCACGTAACACTAAACATATTTGCATGGGATGACAAATACGAAGAAATAATAGAAATGGCAAAAATACTAAACGAAGTAAAACCAGATGCAATAATAGCAGCAGATGGAGGAGTAATAGAAACATTAAAACAATATGCACCAAATGTCCCAATACATGTAAGCACACAAGCAAACATTGTAAGTTTACGTGATGCAAACTTTTGGTATAAAAATGGAGCCGAAAGAGTAATAATGGCAAGAGAAATTAATAAAAAACAATTAAAATACATAATGGAAAATAAACCAAAGGACTTAGAAGTAGAAATGTTTGGACATGGTTCAATATGTTTTGCGTTTTCTGGAAGATGTTTTTTAAGTGACTTTATGTGTGGAAGAAGTGCAAACTTAGGTGATTGTGCACAAAGTTGTAGATGGTCTTACAATTTATATGCAGAAGAAAAAAATAACCCAGGACAATTTTATCCAATTGAAGAAAGTGAAAATGGAACAAGTATCTTTTCATCAAGAGATTTATGCTTGATAAAAGAACTTCCAGAAATAATAGATATGGGTGTTGATAGTTTAAAAATTGAAGGAAGACTAAAAACAGAATATTATATTGCAAGTGTAATAAATGTTTATAGAAATGCAATTGATGATTATATTAATGACCCAGAAAATTATGATTATACAAAATATATGAAAGAAATTGAAAAAGTAAAAACAAGAGAATTTACAACATTTTATTTCAATGATAGAAATAATAAAAATATTCAAGACTTAAGTGGTAGACAATATAATGATAAATATGAATTTGGTGGAAAAATATTAGAATACCAAGAAGAAAAATCAGTAATTGAAATAAAGAATAAACTTGCAGTTGGTGATACAATAGAAATTATAATTCCAAATAGACTAGAACCAGAAACATTTGAAATTACAAAATTATGGGATGATGAAACAGGTGAAGAAATTGACAGTGTTAGCCCAGGTGTTAAAGGACAGAAGGTTCTAATGAAGTTACCAATTAAATGTGAAGAAGGATGGATATTAAGAAGAAAAAAATAATAATTATAAATAATAATAAAAAAGAGATATTTGGAGTTGAACTCCAATAATCTCTTTTTTAGTCTTCATCTTCTAATAATAAATTTAATATTTTTGGATATATCTTAGAAGCATTTTTGTTCCAATTATCAACTATTTTTTTAGCTCTTTCGCGAGAACCTGCAAATGTTCTAACTTCAAATATTGTTTCATTTTTTTCTATTACTCTACACTTTATTGTATAATCATTTTCACTTCTAGGAATAAATTCTGCAGAAATAGAAGTTTCGTCAGCAATTGAAGAAAATTCTTTTTTTAAAACATTGTCTGCTTTTAATTTTAATATTCCAGGTAATACGTCTATTGTAAGAGAAAGTGCATTTTTTCCTTCACTTGTTATTTTTAGTACAGATTCTTCATCTTCATCTTTTGTGAATAAACCAACCAATTTGGAATCCAATAAATCTGTTAGGACTTCTTTAAAATAAAAATAATTTACATCATTTACAGAAGAAATAATTTTATATAAACCATCTTCTAAAACACCATTTGGAAAATGATTTAAAATATATAAAATTAACACTTTATTTTCAGCCAAAGCAGTTGTATTATCTGAACTAGACATAATATAACACTCCTTACTTTGTTTGATTTTTTAGAATTATATCATAAAAAAATAAAAATGTAAATTTTTTTTTTAATATTCTGTTTAAAAATGAACAAAATAGTTATATAATGTTATAGAAAAATGAGAATGGTAATAAAAACATTCTTAAAAACATAACCAAAATTAACAAATTTGGTAAACAAAAGGAAAGGATGATTCAAAATGAAAAAAGGAAAAGTAGTTTTAGTAGGAACAGGCTTTGTTGGTATGAGTATGGCATACACAATGCTAAATAGAGGGGGCGTAAGTGAACTTGTATTAGTAGATATAGATAAAGACAAAACGATAGGTGAACAAATGGATTTATCACACGGATTACCATTTGCACCACAAAAAATGGTCATAAAAGCAGGAGATTATGATGAATGCAAAGACGCACAAGTTGTTGTAATAACTGCAGGTATTGCACAAAAACCAGGTCAAACAAGATTAGAACTTGCAGAAACAAACACAAGAATAATGAAAAGCATTACTCAAAGTATAATGGCAAGTGGATTTAATGGTGTAATTATAGTTGCAAGTAACCCAGTAGATTTAATGACATACGTAGTTTCAAAAGTATCAGGACTTCCAAAAAATCAAGTATTTGGTTCAGGAACTGTTTTAGATACTGCACGTTTACGCTATATAATGTCAGATTATTTAAAAGTATCTAGTAAAAATATTCATGCGTATATAATGGGAGAACATGGAGATTCATCATTTGTTCCATGGGATCACGCTTATGTTGGATGTAAAAAAATGAAAGATGTTATGAAAGATGGACATCATCCTATAAAAGATTTAGATAAGATACATCAAGATGTTGTAAATGCAGCATATGAAATTATTAATAAAAAGAAAGCAACATATTATGGAATTGGTATGGCTCTAAGTAAAATTGTAAAATCTGTATTGGATAATGACAATTCTATTTTGACAGTTTCTACTTATTTAAAAGATGGCGAATATGGTCAAGATGATATTTTCATTGGTGTTCCTGCAATAATTAATGGTAAAGGAGTTCGTGAATTATTAAATCTTGAATTGACAGAAGATGAACAAGCAAAACTTGATAATAGTTGCAAAATTATTAAAGAAATGAGAGAACAATCTATTGATAAAATTATAAATGAATAAAATTTTGGAATTGAGGTACAAACTTCAATTCTTTTTTTTGAAATTGTAAAATGAAAAGGAGTGTCCCAAAGTCCCTGAAAAAAGGGGATTTAAGGAACGTCCCTAAATCCCTTTTCAAAAAAAATCATAAAATCATCATGATAAAAATACATTTATATAAAGTGCAATGCGAAAGGGTGAGATTATGAAAAAAAATCAACGAAAATTTTCAAAAATAGACAGATTATTAGAAATGCCACAAGAAGTGTATACAGATACACCCAAAATAACAATAACAGGTTTTAACGAAATGATAATAGAAAACTTTAAAGGTATATTAGAATATGAAGATTATTACATTAGAATAAATACTTCGCTAGGCATTGTAAATATAAACGGATATGAACTAAAATTAGAAAATATGACAAATGATGATATAAAAGTAAAAGGAAAAGTTGAAAGTATTGATATAGAGAGGAACTTTGATTAAAATATGTTTATTAAAATAATATTTAATTATATAATTGGATATATAAGAATTTCAATAGAAGGTTATTATATAGAAAGATTTATAAATATATGTGGAAATGAAAAAATAACAATATGGAATTTAAAAAGAAACAAAAATGTAAAACTAGAATTGAATATAGGAATAAAAGATTTAAAAAAGGTAGCCAAAATAGCAAAACAAACAAACTGCAAAATGAAAATAATAAAGAAGAAAGGGTTACCTTTTTTATTTAATAGATATAGAAAAAGAAAATTGTTTTTTGTTTTTTTGCTAGTTATAATAATTGGTTTAGGAATTTCGTCTAATTTTGTATGGAATATACAAATAGTTGAAGAGGACAAAGAAAGTATAGAAAATTTATATCAAGATGTTGTAGAAAGTGGACTTGAGATAGGAAAAATGAAAGCAAAAATAAACACAAAAGATATTATAAATAAAGTAAGATTAAAAAGAAGTGATATTGCATGGATGGGAATAGAATTAAAAGGTACAAATGCCATTGTAAAAGTTGTAAAAGCAACTGCAAAACCAGAAATAGCAGATGATAATGAATATTGTAATATAGTTTCTGATAAGCAAGGAATAATAACAAAAATTAATGCTCAAAATGGAACAATTGCTGTAAAGGTTGGAGACACTGTAAATGTTGGGACAACACTTATAAATGGGTGGATGGAAGGAAAATATACAGGACTTAGATATGTACATGCAAAAGGTGAAATACAAGCAAAAGTATGGCATACAAAAAACAAAAAAATTCTATATAATGCTACGGAAAAAACAGAAACAGGAAATATTGAGAAAAAATACCAAATAAAAATTAATAATTTTGAAATAAATTTGTCAAAAAGGCTTTCAAAATTTAAAATTTATGATACAATAGTGCTAGAGAATAAATTTAAGATATTTTCAGATTTTTATTTACCTATTTCTTTAGTAAAAATAACAAATAAAGAAATAAAAGAGGAACAAAAAAACTACAATGCTGAACAAGCAAAAAACTTAGGGATAGAACAATTACAGGTGGAATTGGACAATGAAATAGAAGATAAAAGCAAAGTAGTTAATAAAATAATAAATACATATGAAAAAGAAGATGGAATAGAAGTTTATGTTACATACGAAGTGCTTGAAGATATAGGGACAAATGAAAAAATAGTTTTTTAATCATAAATATACATTTATGATGGGAAGGAAGAACGGAATGGAAGAAAGAAGTTTAAGGATAACAGGAACAAGTACAAATTTTTTTAATAAACTAACAAATACTTTAACAAAAATATTAATACCAACAAAAATAAGCATAAATGGAATGTTGATAAGTATAAAAAGAAATAATTTAATAAAAGCATTTGAAAATTTCAAAAAAGACACAGAAAATTACAATTCAGAAGAATTAGAGAAGAAATATGAAGATGCATATACAGTTTATTTAGAAGCATTAGATAAATATGTTATGGATTCAATTTACAAAAAAGTAAAAAATAATACCGCAACAGAATTCGAAAGAGATGCTCTTGCAAGATATTACGAAGTTACAAGCCTAAAAGAAAAAGAATATATGGATTATAAATATAGAAAACAAAAATATTTATTAGAATTAGACAAAGAAAATGTTACTTTAAATGCAAAAGATAAATTAAAAGAAAAATATAATAAATTCTATGTAAATAAAATGGACACATTATATAAAGGAATTTTAAAGAATTATTCAATAAAATTAGCAGATACAACAAATATTTATGATTCTTCAAAAGAATGGATTTATGTAAAAATATTCTATACACTAGAAGAATATATAAAATACATATTACCTTTAAAAATGGAAATAAATCCAAAAGAAGAATTTAAAGATATAGTAGATGATTACGAAAAATTTGAAAGTTACACAGTAGGTAAATTAGATACAAAAGACAACATAGAAAAAAATATGATATTACTAGGAATTAGTAGAAAATTATTTACACACAGTATACCATTAATAGTAGCAGAACAATGTTATGAAAAATTGCTAAAAGATGCTAGAATGTTAGTACAAGATACGAAAATGGCAGCAAAAAGAGAAAAAGCATATGCAATGTTAATCAACTTAATAGAAGATTATAATGTACGTTTGCTTTCAACAAAAGTATATTGGGAAGATGTAAAAGAAAGAGAAAATTATAAAAAATATTGGGACAAGTATAAGAAAATATCCAAATTAAAAGATTTTGATTTTGTTGAATACATGAAACAAAAAGAAATATTATTTATAAAAAATGACATGAAAAAGATAGAAAATTCAAAAACTGATTATTCAAAAATAATAAAATATTATAGAAGAAAATTAGTTGATTATGGAGTAATTAGGGAAATTAAAAATTCATGCAAATCTCAAGGAAAATATAATGGTAAAATTATAAAGGAAGACAAGGTGGTAGCGTAAATGTACGAAATTTCATATTTAAATGTTGAAAAAGGACAAGAAGATTGGGAAGCAATAGTAAAAAAAGTATTAGAAAAATGTTTTGAAGAAGAAGGATTATTAGATTCAAAATTAATAATGACAATAACTTTTACAACACCAGAAGAAATAAGAAAAATAAATAAAAAATACAGAAAAATAGACAAAGCAACAGATGTATTATCATTTCCAATGTTTGAAAAAGACGAATTAGATGAGAAAATAAAGAGCGGAGATTTTCCATATGAAGATGTTTTAGGAGATGTAATAATCTCAATTGATAAGGTTAGAGAACAAGCAGAAGAATATGGACATAGTTTTGAAAGAGAACTAAGTTATATGTTAGTACATGGATTTTATCACTTGATGGGATATGACCACATTGAAGAAGAAGATAAAAAAATTATGAGGCCAAAAGAAGAAAAAATACTTAATGAATTGAAAATTACAAGAGAATAGAAGGGAGAGTTCACATGAGTAAAAAAACGACACGAATTTTGATAGCAATTTTAATTATTTTAATTTTTGCTGCTGGAGGAATTTTAGCATATAAAATCACAAAAGATAAAAAGAATGTTGCACAAGAAGTATCTGATTATGATGAAGAAGAGATATTAACAGCAGAAATACAAAATAAAGATATACAAATATTTAAAGGTACAGATAGGCCGATAGCAGTAATGATAGATAACCACAATCAGGCATGGCCACAGGCAGGTTTAAATAAAGCATATTTAGTGTATGAGGCTGTTGTTGAAGGTGGAGAAACTCGTCTAATGGCATTATTTAAAGGGGTAACTGTTGATAAAATAGGACCTGTAAGAAGTTCAAGACATTATTTCTTAGATTATGCTATGGAAAATGATGCAATATATGCACATTATGGATGGAGTCCACAAGCAGAAAGTGACATAAAACAATACAATATAAATAACTTGAATGGTATAACAGAAAGTGAAAAAACCTTCTGGAGAGTAAAGGATAAAGCCGCTCCACATAATGCAGTAACAAGTACAAATGCATTACTAAATGCAGCAAAAGCAAAAGGATATAAAACAAAATCAGCTAAAAAAAGTGTTTTAAATTATGTTACAGATGAGGTTAAATTAGAAGAGGGACAAGAAGCTACAAGTGTTACAATTCCACATTCTACACTTCAAATTGTAAAATATGTTTATGATGAAGAAAACCAAGTTTATAAAAGATATGCCAGAAATAAAGCCCAAACAGATTGGGACACAGGAGATAATATAACAACAAAAAATATAATTATAACTTTCTGTGATAATTATACATTAGATGATGGTGAAAATAAGGGAAGACAAACACTTGAAAATATAGGTACATTTAATGGATATTATATTACAAATGGTAAGGCAATAAAAATTAAATGCGTAAAAGAAGCAAGAAATACTCAAACAAAATATGAAGATTTAGAAGGTAATGAAATCAAAGTAAATGATGGAAATACATGGATTAATATTTGTCCAACAGATGCAAAAGTTGAAATAACAGGAACATCATCAACAACATCAAATACAAATAGTAATATGTAGTAAATGCCCTTAAGTGGGCATTTATAATTTGAGAAGGGAATGATAAAAATGAATATTTATGATACTGCAAATAGACTAGCGCAAGAAATAAAACAATCTGAAGAATATATTAATTATAAAATGGCAAAGGAAGCATTAAACTTAAATCCAGATTTGAAAAAACAAATAGATGAATTTGAGGCAGCAAGATATGAAGCACAAGTTACAGTAATGCAAACAGGAAAAAATGATGAAGAAAAAACTAAAAAAATGCAAGATTTATATATTGCTTTATATGAGAATGCCGATGCAGTAAAATTTTTTGAGGCAGAAACAAAGTTCAATTTAATTTTAGCAGATGTAAATAAAATAATTGGTGATGCAGTAATGGATGTTCTAAAATAGATAGATGGATTGTATATTAATTATTAGTAGAATGAGAGGGGTAATTTATGGAATATATAGTTTTACTAATAATTGCAATTATTATTTTTATAGTATTAGAAATAATGTTTGATGTTAATATTAAGAAAATAAAACAAATTGGTGAAGACAAAGAATTAGATATATTAACACAAAAATATCCGGAAAATATAGAAATATGTAAGTGGTATTTAAGAAAACTAAAAAATGAAAATGTAAAAATTGAAGAAGATGAAAAATCAAATGTAACTTTGTATTTAGTTACAAGTAATAAAATATTTATTGCAAATTTAAAAAATAGTTATACTAGAATACAAACAATAGCACATGAATGTTTACATTCAATTCAAAACAAAAAATTATTATGGTTTAATTTTATATTTTCTAATATATATTTATTATATTTTGCTGTTATTTTTTTATTGGGGATTTTTAAAGTATTACCGTATAAAATGTTTTTTATGGCTATATTTCTTATTTTGAGTTTGGTTTATTATGCAGTTAGAACATATTTAGAAAATGATGCAATGATAAAGGCAAGATTTTTAGCAAAAGAATATATGGCAGATGTAAAAATATCTACAAAAGAGGAAATTGATAAAATTATTGCTAGATATGATGAACTAAATGATATAGGAATTAAGTTTACAAATTTTCAATTTTTAAGTAAAATACTTTTAAAAGTAGTTATTTTAGTGTTAATTTTTATAATTTTTTAATGTAAAATATGAAATTTTTGAATAAAAAAATGTGTGTACTTGCATTTTTACAATTTATATGGTAAAATAGCCAAGAAATATTAAAGAACCGCAGGGAGGAATTATAAATGGAAATAGTTAGAACAATATTAACAGTGATATATTTTGTAATAGCACTTGTTGTAATAATATTGGCTTTAATACAAACAAAGGATGATTCAGGTTTATCACAAACAATAACTGGTTCATCAACTAGCAATTTTTATGAGAAAAACAAAGGTAGAACTAAAGAAGGAAAACAAAAAAGAATGATGGTTGTTTCTTCAATTATTTTTGGTGTTTTAACTTTAGTTTTAGGTATTTTGTATTTAGCATAATAAATGTTGTCAAAATTGTAAAAAATAATTTTGACAGTCAATATAAAATTGTATAATAAAGCCGTGCAATATTGTTTTGATTGCACGGCTTTTTGAAAAATATACAAGGAAGGAATAAAAATGAATAAAGAAGATATAATTTTAGAATTCATGAAAGACGAAAACTATACTCCAATGAAAGCAAAAGAAATGGCTATTTTATTAGGAGTTCCTAAAAAAGAAAATGATGAATTTAGACAAACATTAAAGAAACTGGAAGAGAACTACAAGATAGTTAAAAATAAGAAAAACAGATATAGATTAATAGGTGAAAATTTTGTAGAAGGAACATACAGAAAAAATCAAAAAGGATTTGGATTTGTAAAAATAGAAAATCAAGAAGAAGAGATTTATATTTCAAAAGAAGATTCATTAAATGCTTTAAATGGTGATAGGGTTTTAGTTGAAATAACAGAAGAAAAAAATAAAATAAAAAGAGCAGAAGGAAAAATTAAAAAAATAATAAAACATGAAAAAGATACTGTAGTTGGAACATTCCAAAAGAATCAAAATTTTGGGTTTGTAGTACCAGATGAAAGAAGTTTTGGAACAGATATTTTTATATCTAAAAATAATATTGGTAAAGCAAAAGATGGATATAAAGTTGTAGTGCAAATAACAAAATATCCTGAAAAAGGGAAAAATGCAGAAGGAAAAATTATTGAGGTATTGGGCTCTCCAGATCAAGCAGGTGTTGATATGCTATCATTAATAAAAGAATATAAATTACCATCAACATTTCCAGAACAAGTTGTGGAAGAAGCAAAAAAATACGGAGATAAAATAGATATTAAGGATATTCAAAACCGTGTTGACTGTAGAGAACATGTTATTTTTACAATAGATGGTGAAGATGCAAAAGACTTAGATGATGCAGTAAGAGTTATAAAATTGGAAAATGGAAACTATAGATTAGATGTTCATATAGCAGATGTAAGTTACTATGTAAGAGAAGGAAGTTTTTTAGATAAAGAGGCTCAAATTAGAGGAACAAGTATATATATGCTTTCTAGAGTAATACCAATGCTTCCAAAAGAATTATCAAATGGAATATGCAGTTTAAATGCAGGTGAAGATAGGTTCACACTTTCATGTTCAATGGAGATAAATCCAGAAGGAAAGACAATATCAACAGAAGTGTATAAAGGAATAATAAATGTACGCGAAAGAATGAATTATCACGATGTACAAAAAATTCTAGATAAATCTGATAAGAAAGTATTAAAAAGATACGAAAGATATATAAAAGACTTTGAATTAATGGCAGAACTTGCAACTATTTTAAAAGAAAGAAGACTAAAACAAGGATATTTAAATTTGGATATTCCAGAAAGTAAAATTGATTTAGATGAAGAAGGCAGAGCAATAAATGTTGGTAAATACGAAACAAGTTTTAGTAATGAAATAATAGAGCAATTTATGCTAAGTGCAAATGAAGCAATTGCAGAAAAATTCTACTGGTTAGAGGCACCATTTATTTACAGAGTTCATGAGGACCCTGATTTAGATAAAATAAAAGATTTAAATAAATTTTTATTTAATTTTGGATTAAAAATAAAAGTTGTAAATGAAAAAATATATCCAACAGAAGTATCAAAAATACTGGAAGAAATAAAAGGAAAAGACGAAGAAAAAGTAGTATCAACATTAATATTAAGAACACTTAAAGTCGCAAGATATGAATCAGAAAACAAAGGACATTTTGGAATTGCAAGTAAATATTATTGCCACTTTACATCACCAATAAGAAGATATCCGGATTTGTTTATACACAGAATAATATCAAAATATTTGGAAGATAATTATGTTGTTGGCGAAGATTGGATAGAAGAATATCAAGAAAAAGCAGAGCAAAGAGCAGCATCATCATCAGACAGAGAAAAAGTTGCAACTAAGGTTGAAAGAGATAGTGAGGATTTGAAAAAGGCAGAATATATGCAAGATAAAATTGGTGAAGAATATGAAGGAATTGTTTCTTCTGTTACTCAGTTTGGAATTTTTGTTGAACTTGAAAATACTGTTGAAGGTTTAATTAGGTTTGAAAATTTAGGTAATGAGTATTTTATTTATGATGAGGAGAGAAAAAGACTTATTGGAGAAAGAACTAATACTACTTATAAAATTGGTGATAAGGTTAAGATTAGGGTTATTTCTGCTAATAAGATGCTAAGACAAATTGATTTTGAAATTGTGAAATAAAAATTAGGGATTGGGGGACGGGTCTTCAATCCCTAATTTTTTTTAAAAAAGTATGTTATTCACAGTCCTTTAATGAAAATAAATAAAGTAGCAAAAGTAAGAATGATTATAGAAAATACAATAATAGCAATTCCACCAGACTTATTTTCTTGAGTCTTAATTTCATATAAAGCATAAAAAATAATTTTTAATAAAACATATATACTAAAAATTAGAAATAAGAAATTAAAAAAAATGTCAACCATAAAAACACCTCACAGTTAAGTTTTATTTAATAAAAATCCAGAGTCTACAGTAGTATTAACATCAACTTTGAAAGTTGAATTCATATAATTATCAATCCAGTTGAAATTTTTAAAATCAGTGTTTGTTTGGAACTTAGATAAAGCATATTTACCAATACCATTAATGTCACTTCTAAATTCAACAGAAGTTTTATATAAATATTTTAATAAAACATTTTCCATATAACTATTGCAACTATATGAAACAGAATTAAGAGTTTCTTTATTTAAATAGTTTGTATTTTCATCAAATGAGAAAACTTTAGCGGTAAATTCACAATTTATTTTAATAAAAGGTGAACCATTAATAATTTTAATATCAAAGTCAACAGTATTTTTTGGTGAAAGTATTAAATCTATTTTAGAATTGCTATTATTATAATCAGGAATAGAAACTAAAAAAGAACTTAAATTATTTTGTAAAATATGGAAACAAACAGTTTCTATTGCATCTAATTCACCAACAAGTTTGTCGTGTTTAAATACTCCTACACCAATATTTTCTGTGGAACGTAGTCCAGAGATTGGTGAGGCACCGGATTTTATATTTGAATCGTCAGGAACAGTGGATTGGGAATCAGTTTGTGTGGATGATGTTACACCGCCTAAAATAGTGTATGGTTCACAAGCGTTACATACTAGTGCGTTATAGAAATTTCCTATTGTGGCGTCTGAAACATAACCAGTATATTTACCAGATGAAGGAAAAATGTCATAATATCTGGTTATTGATGTTTCAAGGCTTGGTATAGAATTTTTTATATATTCATTTGCACTACAGGTTGAAACTATTATGTTTGAAGTTGGTCTAACCTGGTCATCATTCATTAATGTGTATATAAAATTAGAGATTCCATTTTTTGCTATTTCTTCTGAAAAAACAATGTTTCTGCAATGTGATAAATCAATTTTTCGTGCTAAATAACTATTCATAATATTAATTGCATTTGGTATTGAATTTGTATCTACTGTATCTTCAAAAATTTGCGTTTCTTGGCTTGAACCTTCATTAGAAGATGGTGGAGTAACAAATTGAAATGTTACTTTAATTTCTTTTGAATCTGAAGAATCAATCCCCAGTGCAACTACAAATGCCAGGTTATCAATATTCAAGGCTGTATAAGAATGTGAAAAAGATATGATAAAAATAAATATTAAAATAATAATAAAAATTCTTGTTATAATTTTTTTCAAGTTATTCACCTACTTTTTTCTTTTTATAGTTTGACAATAGTAATATACAAATTCCTAAAAAAATAATTCCTATGGTTATAAATCTATAAATGTATGTTTCAAAAAAATATGAAATTGAATAATTATGAGGCAAAAGAGCAATTACAAATGTTAGGATAGATATTATATCTATTGTTTGTGATGCATCTGAGAGGTTATATATTTTACAAAAAATGCAATTAGCAAATTTTAAAGAAATACTCAAATAGCAACAAAACGAAATTGACCATATAAGTAAAAATAATGACTCAAATCGTTGAAAAAAATTACCAAACTCAATATATCTACTTACAGAAAATAATGGCATAATTTCATCTGTATTAATGTATATAGAAAACATAAAAAGTAATGTTGCAACACAAATTAATATAAAAAAACTTGATAATATTATTGATAATAAACAAATTTTTTTAAATTGTTCAGGCTTTTTAAGTAATGGTGGAATAAAGTAAATATACGTAATTCCGGTAAATGAACCAATATTTGAAAGCCCTAAAATAAATGTATTTTTAAACCCATCTCCCATAAATGGAAACATTTTTTCAAAAGAAAAGTTGCTTAAATTTCCGATAAACAGTAAAAGGATGCTAACAAGAAGAAATGGAAAAATAAGGGTTGTTGTCTTTATTGTAGAATCAAATCCGAGTTTATTTGCTATTGTTATTGTGATAATAAACAATAATATAATGTAAGTAATATCTGTGTATGGATAATAAATTACTTTTAATCCCTCACAAAAATTTCGTAAAAGCATGGCAGAAGTTATTATAAAATATGCAATAAAAACAAAACCAATTATATTTTTAAAAATTTTTCCACCAATATAATTTGAAATGTCTATTATGTCAAATCCGGGGAAACTTTTAAATAAAGCATAAATAAAATATATAATAAGTGTGCATATAATTGAAATGTAAATTATATTAAGAAGTGCACTAGATTTTAGTTCATTTATAAATGTTCTAGATATTGAGATTACGGTAAAAGGTGCTAAAGCAGATAATATTAAGGCAATTGCTTCTAGTGTTCCAATTTTATTTTTCGACATTTTAAAATCACTCCTTTAATTAATTTTTCTCCATTTCATTGAAATTTTATTTTGTTTTTTTTCTTTTTTAGTTGCTAAATATGTTGCTCTATCTTCACGTTTCCAAATAGGTGAAAGCATAAATCCATTGTTTTTTGAATTCACTGCAGGTGCATATGGGATAGTATAAGACACACCAAAAGTTTCTAAATCGCAAAGTGAAGAGATATAAATAAAAAGTCCCATACCAATACCTAAAAATCCTGCTAAAAATCCTAAAAGTATAAATACAAATCTAAAAAATCTTAAATGAAAACTAAAGGTAAAATCTGGTATTGCAAATGAACTCATACCTGTAATAGCAACAATAATAATTAGGATTGGACTAACAATTGCAGCACTTACAGCGGCTTGCCCCAATACTAATGCACCAACAATACCAAGTGTAGGGCCGATTGGAGAGGGAACCCTAAGACCTGCTTCTCTTATAATTTCAAAAGAAATTTCCATAATCAAAATTTCTACAATTATAGGAAAAGGAACACTTTGTCTTGATGAAAGTATAGAAAATAATAATTCTGTTGGAATAATTTCTCTATGGAAATTAGTTATTGCAATATATAATCCAGGTAATAGCAAAGCAAAGAAAGAAGATATTATTCTTACAACTTTTAAAAAATTGGCAAATTGAGGCTTTAAATTTGTATCTTCTGGAGATGTAAGAAAATCAATCAAAATTGCAGGTAAAATTAGAGCGTAAGGTGAACCATTTATTAATATAATTACTCTACCTTGTAAAAGTGATTTTACAGCATAGTCAGGTCTTTCTGAAACAAGTATTTTAGGCACACCTAGATAGTTAGTATCTGTTAATAACTGTTCAAGTTCCCCTGCAGAAAGCAAAGAGTCGATTTCTAGATTATTTAGTCTATATTTTGTTTCAGAAACTAAAGCATCATTTGCAATGTCTTTTATATAACATATTGCACAATTAGTCTGTGTTATTTTACCAACTTTTGTGTTTTCAATTATCAAATTTTCATTATTTGTAAATCTTCTTAAAAGACTTGTATTTGTACGTATGTTCTCAACAAAGGCTTCATGTGGGCCTTTTATTACAATTTCATTTTCAGGTTTTGAAATACTTCGTTGTTTAAATCCTTTTACATCTATGTCAAAGCCTACAGATAATGTATCAACAAATAAAGCACAATTACCAGAATTAACACCACTAAAAATATCTTTAAAAGAAGATTGTTGTTTAATATTATTTTGTGGTATCAGGCAATCTTGAATAAAATTTGCAATATTTGATTTTTTTTCTTTTTGAACTATTATTTTTGATGTTTCATTATTGCAAAATTTATTTTTTAACATTAAAGGTTTTAAAACGAAATCATTTAAAATTTGAGAATCTACCATGCCATCAATATACAAAATAAATGCTTTATATTGTTTGTTACCTGTGTTAAGGGTGAATTCTCTAGTTATAATATCACTATTTATTAATGTATTGTATTTTGTTTTTATATATTTTAAATTTGCATCAATTTGCGAGTAAACATTTTCTATTTTATCAGAATTTGTATTGTTATATTTTTCCTTATCTATTTCTGGATTATCCGGTAATGTAAATTGATATT
>CAKPJK010000005.1 GCA_934162615.1 uncultured Clostridia bacterium | reverse complement strand
GCGACAGCAACATCAAATGCAATAACAATAAAAGCAACAGATGAAGCAAGTGGAATAGTAGGATATGCAATAACAACGAGTACAACACAGCCAACACAATTTACAGCAGTAGCAAGTACAAAGGATTTTGATAAAACATTTACAGGATACAAACAAGGAACAACATATTATACATGGGTAAAAGATGCGGCAGGAAATGTAAGTGCAAGTAGAACAACAACAACAGGAACTGTAACAGGAATAAAAACAGGAGATGTAACATTTACATATAGTCCATCAACAGCAACAAACCAAAATGTAACAGTAACGATTTCAGGAAACAATACAGGATACAAATTACAATACAAAACAGAAAAAACAGGAGCATCAGGAGAAGTTACAGATTGGACAGATTATACAAAAGCATTTACAGTAACAAGAAACCAAAAAATATATGCAAGGGTAGCAGATACAACAGGGCAAGTTGCAGCAGGAATATATGCAACAGGAAATGTAACAAATATAGATAAATTAGCGCCAAAAACATTTACACCAAAGGTGACAGCAAAAACAACAAACAGCATAACAGTAGATGGAACAACAACAGATGCAGAAAAAACAACAGACAATGCATCAAGTGGAATCAAAGAATACAGATTTAGTAAAGATGGAGGAAAAACATATACAAGTGTTCAAACAAGTCCGATATACAAATTTGAAAAATTAAGCCAAACAACAGACTTTACAATAGTAGTAGAAGCAACAGATAAAGCAGGAAATACAAAAAAATCAAGTACGATAAATGTGACAACAGGAGCAATAACATTAGCGAGCGGGGCAACATATTCACCAACAACATGGACAAATGGAAATGTTAATGTAACATTACCAACGAAGAGTGGATATTCTACATTGTATACGACAAATGGAGCAGCACCAACATTATCAAGCACTAAATATACATCAACTATTTCTGTAGGTAACAATAGTACAATATATTATGTATATAGTGATGGTACAAATATTGGCGGAGCAGGAACAGTAAATATAAATAATATAGATAAAGTAGTACCAACATGTAGTATACAGCTCTCTTCAAAATCTACTACTACGGTTCAGGGAATAGGAGCAATCATTAAATGCAGTGATAATGAAAGTGGAATACAGGTATGTAGATGGGTATACAATACGAAGAGTACTGAGATAGGTTCAAATGAAAGTAATTATCCCAATATTATGAAGGCAGACACAGAAACAATTACACTAAGGGCGACAACGGATGGAATGTATTATTTGCATGTATGGGTACTTGATAATGCCGGAAATGGTAAAGAGGTAATATCAGAGCCTGTAACAGTTGAATATCCTCAATTGTCTTCGCAGGTTTCTGTGGGAGATTATGTAGCATATGATGCAACAAATAATTATAGTTATACATCACCTAAGGGAACTGGAATGTCACATGGAAATGGATATGGGGACCAAAAATTTACGTCAAGTAGTGACATAAAATGGAGGGTATTGAAAAAAGATTTATCAACGGGAGAAGTTGTTTTAATAAGTAATGAATCAATATTATTAAATGGAAACGGTGTATATATTACAGGTGGAATAGGATACTTATATGCAGAACAAGAATTAAATGAAATATGTAAAATATATGGATATGGAACAGGAGCAAATACAAGTAAAAAATTTAATTATGTAACAGGAGATATAATAGAAGGAACAACAATGAAAACAATAACAGGGAGTGGAGCTAGAAGTATCAATGAAGAGGATATAAATAATATAACAAAGTTTACACCAGAAAAAGATGTTAATAATAATGAATATGGTGTGACATATAATCATAATGTATATTACCCAACAAAGAAAACAATAACGGGATATTCTACTTCTAAAGCAAACAGGAGCGAAAAAAATACATCCTATAGTTATAATATGGCGGATTATTTTTCAACTTCAGAAGATATACTATATAAAATTTTATGTAGAGATGTAAGTGACAGCAAAAATAGTGATTATTGGATAGCTTCCCGAGATGTACACAGTAGATATACTGGTAGTAGTTCATATGACATAAGGAGAATGATTGATGGACGTTTTGATGCTTATTGGGTAGGAGATAACATGTCCGGATATTTTAAAGAAATTTTGGGTATATCAGGTGTTCGACCAATAGTATATTTAAAATCTAATATTTTGACATCGGGAAAAAATTTGGATGGACAATGGAAAATAGTGGAAAAATAAAATAAAAGGTACTATTTTCAATTAGAGCGAAATATTTCGCTCTTTTTTAATTTAAAAAATATTAAAAATAAAACTGAATATCTATTGATAAATAAAAATAATTTTAGTAAAATATAACAGAAGAAAACAATAAAATTTGGAAAGGAAAAATATGAAAAAAGTAATAAAAAGTTTTAAATATGCATTTGAGGGTATCCTAACTGGGATAAAAGAAGAACGAAATATGAAAATTCACATATCAATAATGATTTTAGTAATAATATTTGGAATATTGCTAAAAATAAGTAAAATAGAATGGATTATTTGTATTGCACTATTTGGAATTGTGATTTCAATGGAAATGATTAATACAGCAATAGAAAACACGGTAGACCTAATAACAAAAGAAAAAAATGAACAAGCAAAAGTTGCAAAAGACGTTGCAGCAGGGGCTGTATTAGTATCTGCAATTGTATCAGCAATTATTGGACTTATTATATTTTTACCAAAGATATGGTAGGAATTAAGTCTAATAGAGGAGAAAAATAAAAATGGAATATAATGAAGTAGATCAAATAGAAAATATAATAATTAAAGAAATAGAACAAGAAAATGATGTACGAGGATATAAATTTAAAAATTGTATTGAAACAATAATAACAGAAAAAATTGAAATTACAAATTGCATGTTTGAAAACAGCAAATGTATAGAATCTAAATTTATAAATACATATTTTACAAATGTAATTTTCAAGGATTGCGACTTTTCAAACGTTGATTTTAATGAATCGAACTTTGTAGAATGTGAATTTCTAAATTGCAAATTAGTAGGAGCAAAATTTGTTGATACAAGTATTTATAAAACAAAGGTAAATGAATCAAATTTGGAATACTCAAATCTATCAAATTCAAATATTAAAGATACTGTTTTTAAAGAAAACAATTTGAGTTTAACGTCTTTTGGTGAATGCAAATTAAAAAATGTTAAATTTAATGAATGTGAATTGTATAGAGCTCAGCTGTTTAGAACAAACTTAAAAGGCATTGATTTTTCTACTTGTAATATTGATGGCATAGTGGTAGACAAAGAAGATTTAAAAGGATTAATTGTTAATCAATTTCAGGCAGTGGAGCTATCAAGATTATTAGGAATCATTGTGAGGTGAAGCAAATGTATGATGTAATAATTGTAGGAGCTGGACCAGCAGGAATTTCAGCAAGTTTATATACATTAAGAAGAAACTTAAAAACTTTAATAATATACAAAGAAAAATCAGCATTAGAAAAATCTACAAGAATAGAAAACTATTATGGATTCGAAAAAGGTATAAATGGCAAAGATTTGTACAAAATAGGGATTAGACAAGCACAAAATATTGGTGCAAATGTAATTGAAGATGAAGTTACAAATATACAAATTGAATACCTAAAAAAAGATGGAAATAGAGAGCAAATATTTAAAGTTCAAACATTAAATAATGAATTTGAATCAAAATCGGTTATACTTGCAACAGGAAACAAAAAGAGTAAACCAAATATAAAAAATATAGAAGAATACGAAGGCAAAGGTATTAGCTATTGTGCAATTTGCGATGGATTTTTTTACAGAAATAAAGATGTAGCAGTACTTGGAGATGGTGATTATGCAATATCAGAAACAATGGATTTACAAAACATTGCAAAATCAATAACTATTTTAACAAATGGTGGACAAGCACCAGAATATAGAGCAGAAAAAATTAGTATTAATACAAAGCCTATAAAAGAAATCAGACGGAGAAAATAAAGTAGAAGAAATTGATTTTAAAGACAACACAAAAATGAAAATTGATGGAATATTTATTGCACAAGGTGTTGCAGGAAGTACAGATTTCGCAAAAAAACTTGGTGCAAAAATAGATAATGATAAAATTGTTGTTGATGATAATATGGAAACTTCAATTAAAGGACTATTTGCCTGTGGTGATTGTACAGGTGGCTTATATCAAGTTTCAAAAGCCGTGTATGAGGGCACAAAAGCAGGATTAGCAGTGTTAAAATAAGAAAAAATTTATAGTTGAGAAAGGAAGAGAGACAATGGAAATTAAATTAAGCTCAGAAAATTTTGAGAAAGAAGTTTTAAAATCAGAAAAACCAGTATTAGTAGATTTCTATGCAGACTGGTGTGGACCATGTAATGCGATGGCACCAGTAATAGAAGAACTGGCTACAGAGTTAGATGGAAAAGCTAAAGTAGGAAAAATCAATGTTGACGAAAATTCAGATATTGCAGTTGAGTATAATGTTATGAGCATACCTACTCTAATAATTTTCAAAAATGGTAAAGAAGAAAAAAGACTTGTAGGACTAAGAGATAAAGAAGAACTTTTAAATTTGTTCTAATGCAATTCTATAAACACATAATTTGTCACATTTGGAACCGATGTCTCAAACAGAAGCGTCCAAATTGACATTTAAAATTTTCTGTCAAAAAGGGGCATCCCTTTTGACAAGTATTAAAGGGGAGATGTATTTTATGAAAAACAAAAAAACAGTAATAATTGCAATAGTAATAATACTAGCAATAGCAGTTATAGCAGGAGCAATATTTATAATAAACAAAAATGCTCCAAAGCCTGAAGAAACATTAAGTGCGTACATATCATTATTAAATGATCAAAAATATGAAGAAATGTACAATATGATTTCAGAAAATTCAAAAACACAAATATCACAAGAAGATTTCATAAAAAGAAATAAAAATATATATGAAGGAATTGATGCATATGACATAAAAGTTACACCATCAGAAACAACGAAAGATGGTAAAACATATAGCATCAAATACGATGAAAGTATGTCTACATCAGCAGGAACAATTACTTTTACAAATACAGCAAAATTAGTAAAAGAAAACAAAGAATATAAAATAAGCTGGGCATCTAGTATGATTTTTCCAGAATTAAGAGCTACAGATAAAGTAAGAGTTTCAACTTTATCTGCAAAAAGAGGAGAAATTTTAGATAGAAATGGCGAAAAACTTGCTGAAAACGGTACAATTTCAAGTGTTGGTATTGTGCCAGGTAAATTAGGAGAAAACAAAGAACAAAATATTAGTAAAATATCAGAATTAACAGGTGTTTCAACAGATTATATAAATACACAAATTTCTGCTTCATATGTAAAAGATGATACATTTGTACCAATTAAAAAAGTTTCAGCAGATAATGCAGAATTAAAAAATCAATTGCTAGAAATACCAGGAATCAAAATAACAAGTGTTGATGCAAGAGTGTATCCACTTGGAGAAGAGGCTGCACATCTAATTGGGTATGTTCAAGCAATTAGTGCAGAGGAATTAAAACAAAAAGAAGGAAAAGGATATAATTCAGGTAGTATAATTGGAAAAGCAGGTTTAGAACAAGCATACGAAGATACTTTAAGAGGTGTTGATGGAACAGAAATTTATATAGCAGATGAAAATGGTAATAAGTTAAAAACTTTAGCAACACAAGAGAAAAAAGATGGAACAGATGTTAAATTAACAATTGATAGTTTAATACAAAAAAATCTATATGACCAAATGAAAACAGACAAAGGATTTTTTGTAGTAATGAATCCAACAACAGGTGAATTACTTGCAACAGTAAGTACACCATCATATAACTCAAATGATTTTGTATTAGGAATGACAACAGATAAATGGAATGAACTTAATAATGATGCTAGCAAACCATTATATAATAGATTTTTACAAAGCTATTGCCCAGGTTCAACTTTTAAACCAATAACTGCCGCAATAGGATTAACAAGTGGAAAATTAACAACAGATACAACATTTGATTATTCAGGACTAAAGTGGCAAAAAAATTCAAGCTGGGGAGATGTTTATATAACAACACTAACTGCATACAACGGACCTAAAAATATAGCAAATGCTTTAATACACTCTGACAACATATTCTTCGGTCAAGCAGCAATGCAAATTGGAAAAGATACATTTTGCTCAGGACTTGATAAATTAGGATTTAATGAGGATATTGATAAAACAATAAAATTCCCATTAACATTCAAAAAATCACAATATTCAAATTCTGAAAAAGCAGATATGAACGAAAAACAATTAGCTGATTCAGGATATGGTCAAGGTAATATACTTGTAAACCCTATACATATGGCATCAATATATTCAGCATTTGCAAATAACGGGAATATGGTAAAACCATTTATTGAATATACAAATGAAAATAGAATGAAGAGAGAGTATTTAAAAGAAAATGTATTTACATCAGATGCTGCAAATACAGTGAAAAATGACTTGATTCAAGTTGTAGAAAATCCGGAAGGAACAGCAACAGATATGAAAGTACCAGGTGTTACAATTGCTGGAAAAACAGGAACAGCAGAATTAAAAACTACAAGCACAGATACAGAAAGCGGTACTTTAGGTTGGTTTGATTGCTTCACTGTTGGTTATAATAATAACGATATGCTTATTATTGGTATGGTTGAAAATACTCAAAATAATAGTAGTGGTGGAAGCCATTATGTTATTAAAAAAATAAGAAGTTTATTTATAAAATAAAAGAAAGGTCTTTTTATGTAAAAAGACCTTTTAAAATTTCAGCAATGCCTAAATTAAAATCTCTTACAAGAAAATATTGTAAGCTATAAAAGAAAATTAAGGCAGCTAAAATACAGATAATAACTGTGAACTTAAAAAAGTTTTTTACCACTTTTTTCGAATGTTTATTTCCATTTTTAGAAATGTGGCATAATATTTTATAAACAAATATTGTAAACAATATTGTTAAAAATGATATTGCACAGTAGTAAAAATATTCCATTTTTAACTCCTTTAACTGCTAAAACAATAAGTTACAAATCATATTATAATATAAAAATGTTAAAAAATCAAATGAATTTAAAAATATATAATAGGTTATTATAATTTAAGCCAACACAGGTATTTGAAAAATTAATATTTTGATGTATAATATGCATATAAACATTTAAGAGAATTTTTTGACACGGATAATTTTTTGAATGATATAGAAAAGGAAAGAAATAAAATATGAAAAAAATATTATTAGTAGAAGACAATGAAACAATAGTAATGGGTTTAAAATACTCATTAGAACAAGACAACTTTCAAGTAGTATCTGCAAAAAGTGTAGCAGAAAGCAAAGAAAAAATAAAGCAAGAACAAATAGACATAGTACTTTTAGATGTATCATTACCAGATGGAAATGGATTTGATATATGCAAAGAGATAAAAGAAAAACAAGATATACCTGTAATCTTTTTAACGGCACAAGACGAAGAAACAAGTGTTGTATTAGGTTTAGATTTAGGAGCAGATGATTATATTGTAAAACCATTTAGAACAAGGGAATTGATATCTAGAATAAAATCAGTTTTAAGAAGATATGGTCAAAAAGAAGAAAACAGTAATATAATTCAATACAAAAATATTAAAATAGATACAACATCAGCTAAAGTTTACAAAGATAATGAAGAAATTATTTTTACAAGTTTGGAATATAGAATTTTGCTTATGTTGTTTACTAATCAAAATAAATTGATTACAAGAGAGCAATTGCTAGAAAAAATTTGGGATATTGCTGGGAATTTTGTTAATGATAATACTTTAACGGTTTATATTAAAAGAATTAGAGAAAAATTAGGAGATGAGACAATTATTAAGACTGTTAGAGGGCTTGGATATAGGATAGGAGATTAAATAAATGAACCATTTAAAAAATAAAAATATAAAATACTTAATACTACCAATGATAATATTAACAATAGCAACAAGCATGGCCATAACAATACAAACATATAACCAATACAAAAAAGTAACAATAGCAGCAAATCAAAAAATAGCAGAAATAATAGGAACAATTATAAATCAAGACCCAGAAATAGACACAAGAACAATAATAAAAACATTAAACTCAAAACAAGATACCGAAGAATATCAAAAAGGACAAGAAGAACTTAAAAAGTACGGGATTAATATAAATGAGGCCAATTCCATAATAACGGTCCAAAATCAAATGAAACAAAATTTGGTATTAAACATTATATTAATAATAGTATTTAGTATTTTATGGATGGCTATTATTTTTGTGTATTTAAGGAAAAGAGACAGAAAAATAAATCAAATTACACAATACATAAATCAAATAAAAAACAGAAAATATGACTTAGACATAAACGAAAACAGTGAAGACGAGCTAAGCAATTTAAAAAACGAATTATACAAAATTACCATTATGTTAAAAGAAGAAAGTGAAATATCAAAAAAAGACAAAGACAACTTAAAGATGTCAGTTGAGGATATATCACATCAACTAAAAACACCTTTAACATCAATAACAATAATGCTAGATAATTTAAAAGATAATCCAAATATGGATGAAAATACAAAACAGAAATTTATATTTGAAATTGGCAAACAAATTGACTGGATAAATTGGCTTGTTATATCCATGCTGAAATTATCAAAATTAGATGCAAATGTTGTACAATTTTATGAAGAAAAAATAAATCTAAAAAAATTTATTGATGAAATTATAAAAAATTTAGAGATACCAATTGAAATAAAAAATCAACAAATAGTTATTGAAGGCAACCCAAATGCCTCATTTTCTGGAGATTACAAGTGGCAGCAAGAAGCGGTTACAAATATAATTAAAAATTGTATTGAACATAACAAAGAAAATGGAAAAATTTATATAAAATATGAGGAAAATACTTTGTTCACAAAAATAACAATAAGAGACGAAGGGGAAGGAATGACAAAAGAAGATTTAAAACATATTTTTGAAAGATTTTATAAAGGTAAAAATTCTTCTGAAAATAGTGTAGGTATTGGGCTTGCACTTGCAAAAAATATTATTGAAAAAAATAATGGTATGATAAGTTGTAAATCTGAACTTGACAAAGGTACAGAGTTTGTGATTAAGTATATGAAGTAATAATAATTTTAGTAAAAAACATAAGAATCGTTAGGAGAAACAAATGGACGAAAATAAACTAAAGAGATTTAACAAAATATTTCCTTGGTATGATGGACTATCAGGAGATTTATTATTTTGGATAGCAATAGATACACTATTTTTAACAGTAGTAAAAAATTTTACAGCATCACAGATAGTATCACTAACATCAATATCAATGATAGTAAATATCTTATTACAAGTACCATTATTAAAAATAATACACAAAATAGGAAATACAAAATCAGTTAGATTAGGATCATTTCTATTTCTAATATCAAGTATATTATTGACGTTTGGTAGAAATTATTTGACAATTGTAATAGGAAAAATATTTTACGAAATGGCATTTACATTTCAAAATATGATAAATGCAGCATTAAAAAATAATTTGGAATTGCAACATAAAGAAAATGAATATATAAAATATAGAACAAAAGCAAATACGATATATGCATTGGTTACAATGATAATATCATTTGTAGCAAGTATAATGTTTAATATTAATAACTATTTGCCAATGATAGGATGCATAACGTTCTGCGTAATATGTTTTATACTATCTTGGTATATGGCAGACTATTCAAAAGATGATAAAAGGACAGTAGAAACAAATAAAGAAAATAATAAAAGAAAAATCAAATACACAAAAATTGTAATGTTTATAATAATTTCATATGGTCTATTTTATCCTATGGTAAATTCCGGACAGTCAAATGGAAAGTTATTTATTCAACAAGAATTGCTAAAAATGTATGATGTTGAAAAAACGTCACTAATAATTGGAACAATATTATGTGTATCAAGGATAGTAAGACTGATATCAAACATAAAGTTTGAAAAAATACATAAAAAATATGAAGAAAAAGTAGGAATAATGCTACCAGTTGCATTAACAATATCATTGATTTTAATGCTTATTGGTTATAATATATCTAATATGCCAGTATTGAAATTTGTGATTATGGGACTTGGATATGTAATGATACTTTTTATAAGAGACCCATTTAAGGTATATATGCAGGATATAGCATTGAAAAATGCTGATAAGAATAGTCAACAGACTGTATTAACAACTATGGAGTTATCAAGAAAAATTTTTAGAACAATAATAAGTTTGAGCTTTACGACTATATTGTTAAAATATCCAATGGTATTAGTAATAAGTATTTTGACGGTTTTATCAATAATAGAAATATTTGTAAGTATATATTTGTTTAAAATGATAATAAGTAAAAATGAAAAAATGGAGAATGTAAAAGAAACGTTTAATAAAAAAGAAGGAATAAATATATGAACTATAAAAAAGAATATAAAAAATATCTAACATCTGCAATATTAGATACTGCAAATAATAAAATAGCAAGTAGCTCATTAATAACTGCATTTGCCGTATATTTAGGCCTATCAGACCTAGCAATTGGACTATATGCAGTATTAGACACAATAACAAATATGTTACAAATATTTGCAGCACCACTATTTTCAAAAATAGGACAGTCCAAAATTGTAGTATTATCAAATTACACTATATATAGGCTAGCATCAGTTGGATTTGCATTTATACCATTTATATCAGATAATATAACTATTAGAACAATATTCTTTTTCATATTTGCATCAATCTATGCAGTAACAGGAGAAATGGGATATATAACATTTGTAAATTGGAGAATGACATTAGTAAAAAAAGAAGATAGAACAAAATTTGCTTCAAGTAAAAATATGATAAAGAATACAGTTGTTATGGCATTTAGTTTATTTATGGGAGTTGTATTAGACCAATTTAAAGCAAGTGGATATGAATTAAATGGATTTTTAATTTTATTTGGAATAGTATTTATCATAGCGTTTATAGATATTGCAATAAGAATAAATACATATAAACCTGAAATTGAGTGTAAACCAATAAAGGTCAAAGAATCAGTATTAAGGCCAGCAAAAGATAAATCATTTAGAAAAGTACTAATTACAGCAGGAATTAATAGATTTGCGTTAGGAATAGGAACAATGTACTTAAATGTCTACTTACTTAGATATTTACATATAAATTATGTATATTATAGTATTTTAAATATAGTTATAAATTTGTCAGATGCATTATTTAGTAAATTTTGGGCAAGAAAAGCAGATGGCAGAGAATGGAAGAGAGTACTTATTCCAAATGGAATATTGTATATAATTTCTTTTATATTATTATTTGTACTTAAAGCAAACTATGTAATATATTTATTACCGATAATATATGTTTTTATGGGGTGCGCAAATAGTGCTTATGATATATATGACAATGTTGCTATATATGAGAGTTCAAAGGAAAATTATCAAACTTCATATGTAACATTTGAGAGATTTATAGAAGGAATTGTTACAGCAATAATTCCAATACTATCTTATACAGTGTTTAAAGAAAATGAAAATATTATATCAACTACTTTTCTTATAGCAATACTAGTGTATATAGTATTTATTGTATATATAAACAAAAAATATGATTAAATAAAGAATTTTAATAAAATATATAATTAATAAGGAAGAGGTAAAAAATGAACATAGGAATAGATATAGATAATGTAATATCAAAATTTGATGAAGCCTTAGAAGAAGAATTTTTAAAGCATGATAAAGAATTAAGAAATACAGGAATAATTGACCCAAATAAACATATGACTGAGGGAATGTTTGATTGGTCTGAAGAAGAATTATGGCCATTTTATCTAGACAATGTTGAAAGAATAGCCAAAACCTTAGAAGTAAAAGAAGGCGCAAGGGAATATATTGAAAAATTAAAAGAAGATGGACATACTATTGTTATTATTACAGGTAGGGATAATGGAGAATATACAGATCCATATGGTATGACCCAAAAGTGGCTAAAAGAAAAACAAATACCATATGATAAATTAATATTTACAAAACGCAAAAATGAAAAGGTAACAAAATGTATAGAAAATGGTATTGATGTAATGATAGATGATTCTAATAGTATTTGTAGAGAATGTTATAAAAAAAATATAACTACACTTATAATGGACAAGCCTTGTAATAGAGAAGAAAAAGAAATTACAAGAGTTTATAATTGGAAAGAAATTTATGAATTTATTACAAACTATAAAAAAGAAAAAGTTAATGTAATATTAGATACAGACATGGATACTGAATGTGACGATCATTTTGCACTTGCATATTTATTAAAAAACCAAGATAAATTTAATATTGATGCGATAACAATAGCACCGCATTCACACGATGAGATTGAAGAAACTATAGCAGAGGCAACGGATAAAAGTTATAATGAAATACTTAGAATATGTAATTGGCTAAATTTTGAAACTAAAAATAAAGTGTTTAAGGGTTCAATAGATTATATTTGTAATGGATATAATGAAAATAATGATGCAGTTAATAAAATTGTTGAAATTGCAAATGCAAATAAAAAAACATATATATTAGCAATTGGACCTATTACAAATATTGCACTAGCAATAAAAAAATCACCGGAAATTATAGAAAAGATAGAAATAATTTGGACAGGTGGACATAGTTTCTTAAATAAAAATAACATAGAATGTAATTTTAGACATGATGTACAAGCTATCAGAGAAGTATTTGAATCAAAAGTAAAATTGACAGTAATTCCAGGTAAAAATGTTGCTTCAAATCTAATGATTTCTAAATATGAATTAGAACATTTCTTAAAAGGAAAAAGTGAATTATGTGATTATTTGTGTCAAAGGTTTGTAAATGATACATATCATGAAATAAAAGAAAGAAGAGTTATTTGGGACATAAGTGTTATTGCATATATGATAAATAAAACTTGGTTTGAAACAGAAGAAATAAGTTGTCCAATTATAAAAGAAGATACATCATACGAATTAACAGAAAATAGACACAAAATAACATTTGTTAATTATTTAGAACCTAATAAAATTTATAACGATTTATTTAAAAAATTAGTAGAATAAGATATAAGGAGAAAGAAAAAATGCAAAAATTTAATTATCATACACATACAAGAAGATGTGGACATGCTGACAATAATATGTCAGACGAAGACTTTGTAAAAGAATTAATCAAGAAAGGTTTTACAAAAATAGCATTTACAGACCATTGCCCAGAAAAAGAAGAAATAGACCATAGAACAAACATGAGAATGAAGTACAGTGAAAAAAATGAATATTTAGAAAGTATTAAATCTTTAAAAGAAAAATACAAAGATAAAATAGAAATAGAAACAGGATTTGAAGTTGAATATTTACCAGGACAAGAAGAAAATCTATTTGAGTTAAAAAATGAAACAGATAAATTAATTTTAGGACAACATTTTATATATGATGATAAAAATGAATTAAAATTTTTTAGAAAACATGATTTTACTAATGAAGATATTTTAAAATATGCTGAATATATAAAAATGGCAATAGAGAAAAATATACCAAATATAATAGCACATCCAGATTTATATATGTTAAGCAGGAATAACTTTGGAGAAGCAGAAGAACAAGTGGCTAGAATAATATGTAGTACGGCTGAAAAATATGGAATACCAGTAGAAATTAATTTATCCGACCCAGTTATGTATATAAGAAAACAAAAAGAAAAAGTAGAGTATCCATGTAAAGAATTTTGGAAAATTGCATCTGAATATAAAAATTTGAAAGTTTTATATGGAATTGATGCGCATTGGAGAGAACAAATTGAATTATACGAAAAAGCAATTGAAGTTGTAAATAAACTTATTGGACAAAATGTTATAAACAAACTAAATTTTTGCAATGAAAATTTGGAGGTATAAATATGAAATTATATGTAATTAGACATGGAAGAACAAAATGCAATGATGAACATAAATATAATGGTAAACTGGATGAAGATATAAATGAAATAGGAATAGAACAAGCAAAAAAAGCAAGTGAAGAAGTAAAAAATCTAGATATAGATTTAATAATATGTTCACCATTATTAAGAACTAGACATACTTGTGAACTTGTAAATATAAACAATGTACCAGTAATTTATGACAAAAGACTAGAAGAAAGAGACTGTGGAAAATTGACTAATGTTGAATTAGGTGATTTTTATTATACAGATTATTGGAATTATTATTCAAAAAATAAAGTTGAAGGTTTGGAGACTATACCAGATTTATTTAAAAGGGTAAAAGAATTTTTAGATGAAATTAAAGAAAAATATAAAGATAAAAATATTTTGTTAGTAACACATGGCGGAGTTGCTAGAGGAGTATATTTTTATTTTAATGATATTCCGAAAGATGGAATGATACAAAAATTTGGCTCAAGTAATTGTGGAATAAAAGAATATGAATTATAAGGAGAAAACTATGAAATTAACAGTAGAAAAAGCAAGAGAACTGTTAGAAGAAGCAAGAATCAAAGCATCAGATGACCGTTGGATAAAACACTCAATTTGTGTAGGAAATTCAGCAGGAAAAATAGCAGAAAAATTAAATCTAGATATAGATTATGCAAAAACATTAGGATACATACATGATATAGGAAGGGCTATTGGAGATGGAAAAGACCATGTAATAAATGGATATAACTATATTAAGGAATTAGGATATGATGACGAATATGCAAACATTTGCTTAACTCATTCATACTTAAACAATGACATATATTGCACAGCAGGGGGATTTCCAAAAGACATACCATTTAGAACAGAATTTATAAAAAATCACGAATATACAATATATGAAAAAATAATAAATTTATGTGATTTAATGTGCACAGACACTATTATTACTGTTGATAAAAGATTAATAGACTTAATAATTAGAAAAGGCGTACATGAAAATACACAATATCATATTAAAGAAACATATAAATTAAAACAATATATTGACGAGCAATTAGGATTTAATGTTTATGATCTATTCCCTAGTATAAAAGATAATTTGTAGAGATAAAGGAAAAATAAAATGTTATTTAATAAAGAAAAAATAAAAGAAGCGCTAGAGTATTATGATATAAAAGATGCAGACTACCAAGAAAAATGCGACAGATGTATTGAAAAAATAAAAAATAATAAAAAGATACAAAATAAAGCAAAAGAAATATATGAAATTTTATATATTGACAAAACAGAAAAGTTTAGAGAACTATGGAAAGAAAAAGACATAGAAATTTTATTTGAAGAAAAAATAAACCCATTTATAACAAATATATTATTATTACTTGGACTTGAATATCATAAAGAAAATATAAAAAAATACAATTTTGATGATGAACAAATTGAGATTCAAAAGCAAAGAATAAGAGAATGTTTGTTAAATGACATTATATACAGACATTATGATGGAATTAGAATTTCGCAGATGTTATGGGGAACATATTTTATAAATACAAGATTAATAGAATGTGGAAGACTACAATTTGAGCCAACAACAGATAATAAAATTAAAATACATATACCAGCAGGAAAAAATCTAGATATAAATGAAGTGAAAAAAGCAATACAAAATTCGAGAGAATTACTAAAAAAATATTATAATATAGAAAATCCAAAATATATTTGTGAATCATGGTTATTAAGTAAAGAAATATCAAAAATGTTAGATGAAAATTCTAATATTCGAAAATTTCAAGAACTTTTTGAAATACAAAGTTCTAAAAACGGAACAGATGATGTTTTAAATTTTGTATTTAATTTAAAAAAATGTGATAATTATAATGAATTACCAGAAACAACTAGATTACAAAAAAGCATAAAAGAATTTTTAATAAATACTGGAACAATATATGAAGGATATGGGGAGTTGAAAAAATGAAAATATATGTAGTAAGACATGGTCAAACAGACTGGAATGTAGCAGGAAAATGCCAAGGAAGAACAGATATAGAGTTAAACAATACAGGAATAGAACAAGCAAAAAATACAAAAGGACAATTAAAAAATTATAATATAGATTTGATAATATGTTCACCTTTGAAAAGAGCAATAAAAACAGCGGAAATAATAAATGAAGAAACAAAATGTAACATTATAATTGATGAAAGATTAATAGAAAGAGGCTGTGGCGAAGTTGAGGGAACAACGAAAGAGGAATGGCCAGGTATAGTTGATAATGAGGATATAGATATAATAAATAATTATTATTTAAATTGGAATAAAAAAGATATAGAACCAATACAAACTATATGCAAAAGGGTATGGAATTTACTAGATGAGATACAAGAGAAATATAAAGATAAAAATATTTTGCTAGTCACACATGGTGGAACTTGTAGAGCAATTAATGCATATTTTAATGGAATTGGTGAAAATGGACATGTTCAGAGTGCTCATATAAAAAATTGTGAAATTAGAGAATTTGAATTTAGAAATAAGAACTAAAAATTAGGATATACAAAGGAATTGGAAAAATGAAAAAATTATTAGTTAGTGATTATGACCAAACATTTTATTTGAATGATGAAGACATAGAAAAAAATAAAAAAAGTGTTGAAGAATTCAGAAAAAAAGGAAATATATTTGTGTTTGCAACAGGACGTTCATATTTTGATTTCATGAACAAGGCGGAACAATACAAATTAAAATGGGACTATTTAATAATAAACCATGGAGCAACAATACTAGACAAAAACAACAATATTATTTCAAATTATACTATAGATAATAATATAATAAAAAATATTGAAAAAGATTTAGAAATTGAAAAATCAATAAACCATTTTTGCTGTAAATTAGAAAATAGTAGAACAGATTTTAATGATAAAGACTTAACAAAAATTTATGCAAAATATGAAAAGGATAAAGCAGAACAAATAAATTCTCTAATAAATAAAAAATATTCAGAGTTTGTTAATTGTTATTTGGTATCAGGAAACGCTGTTGAAATAATATCAAATAAAACGTGTAAATCAAATGCTATAGAAGAAATAGTACAAATTGAAAAAGTTAATCGAGAAAATATTTTTACAATAGGTGATGGTTATAGTGATATTGAAATGATAAAAAATTATAATGGATATTGTATGGAAGAATCTGTACAAGAATTATTAAAAATTTGCAACGGGAAAATTGTAAAAAGTGTCAGTGAATTAATAGAAAAAATGTAAAGAAGAAAAAGAGAGGAAAAAATGGAACAAAATAATAGAAAATATATAGCAATAATAGCATTTTTAAGAAAATTTTTAAGCGTATTTTTTTCATTATTTTTTAATATATACATATTAAAAATAGTAAATAATGATTTAAATTTTATATTGAAATACACAGTTTATTCAGTATTTTTAGGGATTATACTTGAATATATATTATTAAAAATTATCAATTCAAAAAATGCAAGCTTAATATATAGACTAAGTTTTATATTAAGTGCAGCAAGCATTTTTATATTAATAATATTCAAAGAAAACATAGTCAAATATATATACTTATTTAAAACATTAGATACGATGAAATCATTATTCTATGCTGTACCATATGAACTTATAATAATAGGTTCAAACACAAATAAATCAATGAGTAGTTATTTAGCAAATTTAAATATACTAGAAAATATTACAGCAATATTAACACCGATGTTTTCAGGATTTATAATAGAAAAATTTTCATACAATATATTGTTTATAATCTTAGGAGTAGAAACAATATTAATCATTGCAATATCAATGAAAATAAAAGATTTCACAGTACAAGATAATAAAATGAATATCAAAGAATTTTGGAAAATTGCTAAAGAAAAAAACCACTTAAAAGACATCTATAAATGCATGTTTTTTAGAAGAATATCAGCACAAGGGGCAATGACAGAACTATTACCAATTGTATTATTCTTAAGATTAGGTACAGAAATGAGTTTTGGTAACTATAATACATTATTTGCCGCAACATCAATTATTTCTTTACAGATACTAAAAATGATAAACAACAAAAAAATCAATAAGAAGTTTTATCCATATATGGCTGTTGTTATATTTATTTCATCATTATTTGTAGTATTTAATGCAAGTTTTGTAACACTATTAATTTATTATATATTAATGAATTCATTTGGAACAATAATAGAATTAGAATCTTGTAGTGCAGTTTATGCAGCCATCAAGGTTGATGGATTAGAAAAATATAGAAAAGAGCATATGCTAATATTTAATATATATATGTTTATAGGACAAGTTATAAGTTATAGTTTAGTGTATGTTTTGTATAATTATTTTTACAATGTAAATATACTTGCAATAACAATTTCGGTATTAATGTTTTTCTTTATAATTGCAGCAATTTATTTAAGAAAGACAGAACAGTATTTGCATGAAAATATGTAATATCAACAAAAAAATTTACATAATATTGACTGATTTCCTAATCTATGCTATAATAGAAATGGAAACATGTAGGAAAATTTTCTGGTTGTAACCAGGTGTACAAAGGAGGCAAACTTATGCAAAAAGAAATAAAAGTACGGGCAAAGACTTGTACAATAGTTGACGTTTTAGAGCCAGAGGAATACAACAAAACAAATTTTTTAAACTATCTAGAGGATAATTTCACAAAAAAATCACTGTGTGAAATAATCTGGAGTTTAGAAAAATTTAGAAAAGAAGGAGGAAAACGGGAGACACAAAAAGTAGGAGATGTAATGTATCTCCCAAGCAACAAAATAACTGCTTTAGAAACGGGCGAAATCATCATAGGTGAAGAAGATTACACCTATAATTTACCCGAATCTGAAGTCAGATTCGAAAGTTTGGTAAAAAACGACATTGTGGAAGACCTAACAGTAAAACAGGTACATCAACTTGTAAAACTGTTAGTTTTGACCGAGGCCTTTAAAGAACAAGGAAGAACTTACAACTTGTTCTTTGAAGCAAATTATGTTAATAAAATTTTTGAAAAATTAACATGATTTAAAATTTAAAACTATGGAGATTTAAAAGTCTCCATAGTTTTTTCTATCCTAAAAAAATTAAAGTGACAAAATTTATAGTAAAAAAGTCACCTAAAAGTCACTTTCAAAAACTATACTAAATACAACAAAGAAAAATATCCATTTGGGTACAAAAAAGAAAGTGAGGAAGAATATGGAAATATTAAGAGTAGAAAACTTAAACAAAACATACGGAAAAGGAGAAAATCAAGTAAAAGCAGTAGATAATGTATCGTTTTCTGTACAAAAAGGAGAATTTGTAGCAATAATCGGAGCAAGTGGAAGCGGAAAGTCTACATTGTTACATTTAATTGGTGGAGTAGACAGACCAACATCAGGAAAAGTTTTTATAGATGGAAAAGATATTTACACTTTAAATGACGATAATCTAGCTATTTTTAGAAGAAGACAAATTGGTTTAATTTACCAATTTTATAATTTAATACCAGTTCTAAATGTTGCAGAAAATATCACATTACCAACAAAATTAGATGGTAGAGATGTTGATGAAAGAAGACTAAATGATTTATTAAAAACATTAGGACTTGAAAAAAGAAAATACAATTTGCCAAACCAATTATCAGGAGGTCAACAACAAAGAGTTTCTATTGGTAGAGCTATGATGAATGAACCAGCATTAATGCTTGCAGATGAGCCAACTGGAAACTTAGATTCAAAGGCAAGTGAAGAGATTATTTCATTATTAAGACTTTCAAATAAAAAGTATAATCAAACTGTTATAGTTATAACACATGATGAGAAAATTGCATTAGAAGCAGATAGAGTTATAACAATTGATGATGGAAAAATAATTAAAGATGAAAGGACTGGAAAATAATGAAGGTTTTAAATGAATTGAGTGTAAAAGATTTAAGGCTAAATAAAAAAAGGTCAATTGTAATTATAATTGGAATTATTTTATCAACAGCCTTAATCTGTGGAGTAGCAGGACTTATAACAAGTTTTCAAAAGACATTTGTAGAAACTGCAAAAAATAGTCAAGGAAATTATCATGCAATATTATATGATGTTCCAAAAGATGAACTTAAATATATTGAAGAAAATAGAAGTATTGAAGACTACTACTTATCAGAAGAATTAGGATATAGTTATTTACCAAATGGAAAAACATCAACAGGAGAAGAAGAAAAGCCACTTGTTAATATTATTTCAATGAATGACAAGTTTTTAAATAATATGGCTATAAATGTAAAAGATGGTAGATTACCAGAAAATGATAGTGAACTTGCTATTTCAACTAGAATAAATGAAAAATTTAAGACAAATTACAAAGTTGGAGATACTGTAACATTAAATGTTGGAGAAATAAAAGGAACTTTAGAAAATCAAAATGCTAATTATTATGATGAAGAACAAACCAAAAAAACAGATGGAACAGAACAAACAACTGAAAATGAAATTGTTAACGTAACTTCAAAAACATATAAAATTGTTGGAATAATAGAAAGACCAACTACAACAATTGAACCATATGAAGCAGACTGGTTTACAGTTATCACAAAAATGCAAACAATAAATAAAAAAGCAAATATAGCAGTTCTATATACAAAACCAAATGATTATGTAAAAAATACAGAAAGCATAAACCAAATGGTAACTGCAAGATCTGGAACTGAAGCAAATGACTTTAATGTAATTAATGGATTAAATAAAACATATAAAAGTTATAAATATAAGGTAAAAATAAATAAAGAATTATTATCATTTCAAGGAGCAAGTCTAGATGATGAAACACTAAGAACAATTTATGGACTTGGAGCATTTATAATGGGAATAGTTCTAGTATCAAGTGTATTTGTTATTAGAAATGGATTTGCAATATCAATAACAGAGAGATTAAAACAATATGGAATGCTTTCAAGCATTGGAGCAACAAAAAAACAAATCAAAAAAAGTGTTTATTTTGAAGGTTTCATATTAGGACTTATAGGAATTCCTCTAGGAATTTTAAGTGGAATATTTGCAATTTATATATTAGTAAATGTAGTAAATTACATATTAAAAGATTATGTATCAAGTGGGACTTTACTAACATATGGAATATCATGGGCTGCAATAGTTGTAAGTATAATTGTATCTGTTGTAACAATATGGCTATCTTGCAGAAATTCAGCCAAAAAAGCATCAAAAATTACACCAATTGAAGCAATAAGAAGTTCAGAAGATGTAAAATTAAAAGCTAAGAAAATAAAATGTCCAAAAATCATAACAAAAATATTTAAAACAGGTGGAGAAATTGCATACAAAAACTTGAAAAGAAGTAAGAAAAAATATAGAACAACTGTAATTTCAATAATAGTAAGTGTTGTAATATTTATTGCAATATCAAGTTTTATACAATATGGATTCAAAATGTCAAGTGCATATTATACAGAAAAAGATTATAATTATGTTGTATATGCGTACACAACTGCGTCACCTGAAGATACAGAAGAACTTGCAAAAGACCAAGCAAAAAATTTAAAAATGTTAACAGATATATCAAACTTGCCAGATGTAGGAGAGGTATCAATAAATAAAAGCAATTCATTCGAAATGAATATGGATGAAAAACACAAAGCAAAATTAACTGAATATGGAAAAGATATTAAAGCAAGATATTCAGAGCCAAATTCAGACCAGGAACAAATAGACACAATAAATATTATTTCATTAAGCAAAAATGAATATGAAAACTATTTGAAAAAAATAGGCGGAGATTATGAAACATATAAAGACGGAGTAATTTTAATTGATAATAATATAAATATGGATGAAAATGGAAAGAGAATTCAAGGAAGTATGTATACTTGGAAAAAAGGAGACATTGTAACTGGAAAAATAGGAGACAAGGAATATAACGTTAAAATAGTAGCAAGAACAGAAGAGAGACCTAAGGGAGTAAACATTATGTATAATTACAATGCATTTTTTATTGTGAGTGAAGAATTCATAAACAAAACTGGGTATGAAACTGCTTCATTATATGCACAATCAAATGATGCTTATAAATTAGATGAAGAAGTTGAACAATATAAAAATGATAATAATCTTACTAATTCTAATTTGAATACATTTAATATGGAAAAATCAGTCAAGGCTGAAAATGCAGTTATATTAGTTATCTCAATATTCTTATATGGATTTATTGGAGTAATTACATTAATAGGAATAACAAATATTTTCAACACAATAACAACAAATATGAATTTAAGAAAAAAAGAATTTGCAATGCTTAAATCAATAGGAATGACTAAAAAAGAATTTAATAGAATGATTAGATTAGAAAGTATTTTCTATGGTGTTAAATCTTTGATTATAGGTATACCAATTGGATTAGTACTATCTTATGGTATGTATAATGTTTTCAAAAATAGTATGGAAATGGAATATGTTTTACCATATAAAGCAATTGTAGTTGCTGTGATATTTGTGGCTGTTGTTATTGGTATTATTATGAGATATTCTATGAGCAAGATTAATAAACAAAATATTATTGAGACTATTAGAAATGATAATATATAATATATTTTTAAAGATGCTTAATGTTTTAGGCATCTTTTTTCTACATTTTCTTTACTTGACAATTTACTCAATTGGTTTTATACTATGTTTATTATATTTTTGGGCAATAGGAGATGACATAAGACATTTTATAGTTGGTAATGGAAATAATGATATTGTAATTACTTGGAGCAACTCATGGAAGTGAAATAATTACTACAGATTTTATATTAAAAATAATGAATGATATAAATAATAATACTCAAAATTGGAATAATATTTTTAAAGAGTTTAAATTACATTTAATTCCGATGCTTAAGGACATAGATTATACATGTATTCCACATAAATATGAAAGTATAAGAAAAAATTTGAAAATGATTTTTGAAAAATATCCAGATTTATCTAAAAATTGTTTACATATATGGAGTGCAAATGCTAATGGAATAGATATACAGGCAAATTCAAAGTACAATCCCAAAATATCTCAAATTTTAGATGGTAAAGATATTTATATGGAAAGTAAAAGGCATAGTAAGTTTAATATTTCACATCCGGGACCAATAAATTGTCCTTTTGATAAAGAAAAGGGATTTAAAGTTGAAAAAGAAAAAAATAGTTAATTATATGTTTGCAAAAACGTATCAAGATAAAACTTATAAAAATACAGGTTTTGATGAAAACGGTAACAACAAAAGTGATAATTCAAAATATATTATTTATATAAAGGAATCTAAGGCAACATCTAGCAATGATATTTTTAGACTTGAATATCTACAAAACTTACTTGTGGAACTTTCATACAGAATGTAAAAAAGGAAGAAAAAGATGAATATGATAGATAATGAAATTAAGGTTTTAATTGGTTCAAATAATACAGTTTTGAAATTTCCTAAATGCAATATGGAAGTACCAGCATTTATTGGGAAAAATGGGCCAACAACAAACAAACGAGAAGGGGATGACTGCACTCCTGTTGGTAAATATGATTTAGGTCTGTTACTTGGAACACATAATAAAATTTCTAATGAAAAATATGATTATATGAAAATAAATTCTGATATGTATTGGGTTGATGATAGTAATTCTATTTATTATAATAAATTAGTCGATATAACGAAAGTAAAAAAGGATTGGAATAGTGCAGAACATTTGATAGATTATCCAGTTCAATATGAATACCTTGTGGAGATAAAAAGCAATCCACTTAATATTCCTAATAAAGGAAGTGCAATATTTCTTCATTGTAGTAATAATACAGCGACTCATGGATGTATTTCAATAAGCAAAGAAAATATGAAAAAATTAATTAATAATATAAATAAAAATACTAAAATAAATATTCTTTTAATGGTTTAGATTAAAGGTTATAAGAAAAAACAAAAAAAGTTTTAATATTTGAATATTGACAGATAATATAATTTTCTATATAATTTGAAATATATAAACATGTAAACCTATAATATCAACAAAGATTTTGGAGGTAGAAAAATGAGCGTGTACGTAAAAATGACAAAAGAAAAAATAACAAAAGAAAGTGGTTTTGTAATATATAATTATATTGCATCACAGGAAAATGTAACAGAGCAACAACTAAAAGAGGAGTTACGGGAAAAATATGGACTTCAACTTAATATAGAAGAAGTTCAGAAAATTATATTAGACTATGTGAAATGCGGAATCCTATCACCTAGATTTAGATATTATAAAGTTAAAAGTTGTTGATGAAAAATGTAAGAAGAGAAGTGCCAAGCTTCTCTTTTTGCGTATCATCAATTTTGTATTGAAACAAAACAAAACTTGTGATATATTCATATGGAAAAACATAGGAGGAATAAAAGGTAAATAAAAACACCTTAAAAAAAGAAAATGTACTATACATATATGATAAGATGTGAAGATAATTCAATTTACACAGGAATGACAAATAACCTAGAAAGAAGATTAGAAGAGCACAAAACCAAAAGTAAAAATGGAGCAAAATATACAAAATCACATAATGCTGTTAAATTAGAAGCGGTATGGAAAAGTAAAGACAAATCACTAGCATGTAAATTAGAATATCAAATAAAAAATCTAACAAAAAAACAAAAAGAAAAATTAATAAATGGAGAAAAACTATCAACATATTTACATGGAAAAATAGACTGTAGAAGATATAGAAAATGTCCTTTTGTGGACGCTTCTCAAAAAAATATGGAGGGAGAAAAGAAAAATGCCTAACTGGACAAAAGAACAAAAACAAGCAATATATGAAAAAAATTCAAATCTATTAGTAGCAGCAGCAGCAGGAAGTCGGAAAAACTGCGGTGCTAGTTGAAAGAATTATAAACAAAGCAATAAATGAAAATATTGATATAGACAAATTATTAGTCGTAACATTCACAAATGCGGCAGCATCAGAAATGAGAGAAAGGGTACTAGATGCAATATACAAAAAATTAGAAGAAGACCCGGAAAATGAAAATTTACAAAGACAAATAACATTATTAAACATGGCAAGCATTTGTACAATAGACTCATTTTGTTTGAATGTTGTGAAAAATAATTTTTATGAATTAGAAAATGTATCACCTAATTTTAGAATTGCAGATACACCAGAGATAGAGCTTTTAAAACAAGAGATTTTAGATGAATTGTTTGAAAATAAATATCTTTCAGAAGACAAGGATTTTACAAAACTTATAAATACATATACAAGTTACAGAGATGATACTCCTTTAAAAGACTTGATTTTGAACATTTATAGTTACATAAGCTCAAGTCCATATCCATTAAAATGGCTAAATGAGAAGATAGAGATGTTCAATATAAAAGATGAATTAGATAAAGATTTTAGTCAAACACCTTGGGGAAAAGTGTTGCTAGAAGAGATGGACGAAGAACTAACAGATGATTTAGTGATACTTGAAGATACTGCAAAAGGAATGGAATATGAAAAGGAACTAGAAATTTTCAAACAAATAATAGAGTCAGACATTAAGCAATTATCAACATTAAAAGAAAGCTTAAACAATTGGAATAAAGCGTATGAAATTTCACAAAATATAAAATTTACGGCATGGTCTAGAAAAAAAGTAGAATCAGAAATTAAAGATGAAGCAAAAAATGTAAGAGATAGTGTAAAAGATAAATTCAAGAAAAAAGCAGGCAAAATATTTGTATCAGATTCACAGCAATCAAATCAAGATATATTTGATATGTATGATATTTTGAAAAAATTAGAAAAATTGATTATAGAATTTGATGAAATATTTTCAAAAAGAAAAAGAGATAAAAACATAGTTGACTTTACAGACATAGAACATTTTGCTTTAAATATATTAGTAAAAGATGTAGAAACAGCAACTGATGAAAACGGAGAAAAACACGAAAAAATAATAAAAACAGAAGTCGCAAAAAAATATACAGAAAAATTCGAAGAAATTGCAATTGACGAATATCAAGACAGTAACCTTGTGCAAGAATTTATTCTTTCTTCAATTTCTAGAGGAAATAACATGTTTATGGTTGGAGATGTAAAACAAAGTATTTACAGATTCAGACAAGCAATGCCAAAACTATTTTTAGATAAATATTATAATTACAAGCCAGTTGAAACAGACCCAAATTGTTCAGGAAGAAAGATTCAACTATTCAAAAACTTTAGAAGTAGAGATAATGTACTTGATTTTACAAACTTAATTTTTAAAGATATTATGAGTGAAAAATTAGGGGAAGTTGACTATAACGAAGATGAGTATTTGAATTTTGGTGCAGAAGACTACAAAAAAATAAATCAGAATTTAAAAACGGAAATTGATATAATTGATGTTAAAACAGAGGAAGAAAACGAAGAAGATAGCCAAGAGTACTCAAATAAATATTATGAAAATTCAGATGATTTTGATGACGAAGATGTGGAAAATGTAGATGAATTAGAACACCTGGAAAATATTGAAATTGAAGCAAAATATGTTGCAAATAAAATTAAAAAATTAATAGATAGCAAATATCAAATATATGACAGAAAAAAGGAAACATTTAGAGATATAACATACAAAGATATAGCGATTTTGCTAAGGTCAACAAAAGACAAGGCAAGTATATATGAACAAGAACTTATAAAACTTGATATGCCTGTATTTGCAGATAGTAACCAAGAATATCTAGACTCAATAGAAATTCAAACAATTATGAGTTTGCTAAAAATAATAGATAACCCTATGCAAGACATTCCACTTGTAACAGTTTTAAGATCAAACATAGGAAAATTTACAGATAACGAACTTGTGGAAATCCGTTTATCAGACAAATATGACAATTTCTATAATTGTATGCAAAAAGCAAAAGTCGATGTTAATGCACAATTAAAAGAAAAAATAGAAAATTTTTTAAATCAAATTGATACATGGAGAAAAGAACAAGAATATCTAGCATTGGACGAATTGATTTGGAAAATTTATTCAGACACAGGATATTACAATTATGTTGGACTAATGCCAAACGGTAATTTAAGACAGGCTAACTTGAAAATATTATTTGAAAGAGCAAAAAAATATGAAACTGCCAGTTTTAAAGGATTATATAATTTTATAAACTTTATAGAAAAATTAAAAATCAATTCAGGTGATTTAAGTTCTGCAAAAATAATAGGTGAAAATGATGATGTTATTAGAATAATGAGTATTCACAAGAGTAAAGGACTTGAATTCCCAATTGTATTTTTGGTAAATGCAAACAAACAATTCAATGAGCAAGACATTAGAAAAAATCCAGTCTTATTGCATCAAGACATAGGAATAGGTGCTAAATATATTAATTACAATGCACAAGTTCAATATGATACTTTAACAAGAGAGGCAATAAAAAATGTTATTAGAAATGAAAATATTTCAGAAGAAATGAGAATTTTGTATGTTGCTTTAACAAGAGCAAAGGAAAAATTAATAATAACAGGAATTTCTAAAGACTATTCAAAACAATTAGAAGATATTGAGCAACAAAAAAATATTTATGCAAGAAAAGATGGAAAAATAAATCCTATTTTAGTAAAAAAATACAAAGACTATTTAGACTGGATATTGCTTGTATATTTGTATGAACAGTCTAATACAGAAGATTTACTTGAATTGAATAGAATAGAACCAAGTAGCATTTTGGAAAATAAAAAACAAGAAAATGAGCAAGAAAATACATCTCAAAATGTAATTGAGATGTTAAATGAAAATTCTAATAAAAAGGATATAAAATTAATTAAAGAACAAATTGAATATGAATATCCTGATAAATTATCTATTGATATTCCGACAAAAAGTTCTGTTACAAAAATCAAGCAAATGAAACAAAAACAATTAGGAGTTAATTTGGAGAGTTTAGATAATGAAGAATCTACAGAAACAAACGACAAGACAGGTGAAAATGATTGCAATATTAGTACACAAAATATAACCTTTGAAAAACCAAAATTTTTACAAGATGAAAAAGAAACTAAAATAACATCAGCACAAAAAGGAACACTTATACACTTATGCCTACAAAAATTAAATCCAAAAGAGGATTATGATTTAGAAAAAATAAAATCATTAATACAAAATTTGGAAATGAATAAAATAATAACAGAAAAAGAAAAGCAAGCAATAAATCCAAACAAAATATTACAATTTACAAAATCAGAAATTTGGAAACAATTAAAAAATGCCAAAGAATACTATCAAGAAAAGCCATTTTATATTAATGTTCCAGCAAGTCGAATTTATGATGAGAATATAAAAGAAAATATACTTGTTCAGGGTATTATAGATTTATATTTTGTAAATGAAAATGGGCAAATTATTTTGGTTGATTATAAGACTGATTATGTTGAAAGTGGTAAAGAATTTGAACTTGTTGAAAAATATAAGAGTCAATTGGATTTGTATAAACAGGCTTTAGAGAGTGCTTTGGGTACAAAGGTGGAGAAGGTTTATATTTATTCTGTTTATTTGGGTAAAGAAATTGAAATTTGACAATTAACATAACATAATGTATAATGCTAATGTAGCAAAAGGTAATAAAATACAAACAAAGAATTTTGGAGGTATCTATTATGAAAGAAAATAGTCAAGAGAGGTATATGGCAATTATACGGCAATTAGTGGATTTGGGTGCATATTCAACAAATACCTTGAATGAAGTATTACAATTATCAGTAGAAGGCGGATATACAGATCTAGTAAAATTCCTTATAGAAAAAGGAGCAGATGTAACAGCGGATGATAATCAAGCTATTATTATAGCGGCAAAGAGAGGAAATAATGAGATTATAGAATTATTACTTGAAAAAGGAGCAGATGTAGAAGCGAGGCATAATCTAGTTATTTATAGAGCGATTGAAAGTGGGAAAATAGAAGTAGTAAAACTGTTGTTGAAAAAAGGAGCAAATATAGCAGAATGTTATACGCGGGATCTTTTGTTAGGTGCAATAAAAAAAGAAAATAAAGAAATTGTAGAAGTATTACTTGAAAATAGAGCAAATATACTGGAAGCATGGCCTCGTGATCTTTTGGAGAAACCCGTAAATTGTGGAAATATAGGATTAGTTAAACTACTGATAGAACATTGCACGTTTGGAATGGATTACTTTTCGCTCATTCTTGATGCAATAAATGGAGGATATGAAGAAATTGTAAAAATCTTAATTAAATATGCGGATGAGGAAACGAAGAAAAATGAAGTTCTTCTTGAGGCTGCAATAGAAAACAAAAATCTGAAAATAATAAAAGTGTTATTGGAAAATGGTGCAGATATAGAACTTTTAAAACAAAAAGATATGCAACTTGTTGCGTTGTTGTATGACCCGAATATAATATTGAAGGACATTATAAAACACATTTCAACGTCTATTAATTAAAGTACTTTCAAACAAAGAGGATATTCAATGAGTATCCTCTTTTGTGGTTAATAAATCATAATATAATTTGTTCTACTAATTTTCAAAATTAGTTAAATGTACCAAAAATATTGAAATTTCAATATTTTTCTGTTATAATAACAACATAAAGTAGTAATAAAAGGAGAAGTAATATGGATAGAATGAAAACGTTATTTAAATATGCGATGTGGATAATACTATTTTACATATTTTCAAACATATTGATATATTTAAATTTAGAAACAACATATCAAAATATAGGGAGAAAGGACAATTTGCCACAAGTAACAGTGTATCAAGCACAAGCAACCAAAATAAATGGACGTATAAAAGGAAGTATTTACAATAGTTCAGAACATAAAATTACAAATAAATACTTAAGAATAGATTTGTACTCAGAAAGAGATGTATTCTTAGGAAGTAAATACATAGATGTGTCTACAATGAGAGATGATGAAACAAGAAATTTTGAAGAATACTTTAAAGTACAAGATGTAGATTATTACGAAATGAAATTTGTTGATGAAAAAGAAGAAGGAGAACTACCAGAAATGTTGAAAGATTTAACAAGAGAGCAAGTGGTTTGGGGTACATTCTTAACATTTTTAATATTCTGGTAAAAAATAAAAGTTGTCAAGAGGGAATATTCCCTTTTGATAACTTTTATTTTTTAAACAAATTTTTAAATATCTATTGAATATATAAACTTTTTATGTTAATATAATGACATTATATTTCAAACGATATTTTATTAATTCAATTTATGGCAAATCTGCCAAAGTTTCAAGAAAAAAATTAAATATAGAAAGAAGGAATGCAACATAGTAAAATTATTAAACCCGAAAAACGACTATGTCTTCAAAAGAATATTTGGACAAATTGGAAACGAAGACATAACTGCTTCATTAATAAGTTCAATAGTTGGCAAAGAAATAACGAATGTCGAATTGGATAATAATACAATACTTGAAAAAGATTTATTTGACGATAAAGTAGGAATTTTAGACATTAAAGCAAAAATAAATAGTTGTATTAATTGTGACATAGAGATGCAGGTAGTTGATAAAAATGATATAGAAAGAAGACTATTGTTTTATTGGAGTAGATTATTTAGTAAAAGTATAAAAGCAGGAAAAGATTATTCAAAATTAGAAAAAACAATAGCAATATTGATAACAGATTATGAATTAGAATCATTAAAAAAATCTCACAATATCAAACAAAATGGCAAATAAGAGAAGAAAAATACCACCAAGTTATATTGACAGATGTCATGGAATTGTATATAATTGAGTTACCCAAGTTCATAAAGTATAAAGAAAATAAGAAGAAACAAGTGGACTCATGGTTAAAATTTATAGAGAATCCAGAGGTGGTAAATATGGATGAAAATATAGCAATAAAAAAAGCCCAAAAAGAATTAGAAAAAATAAGCAGTGATGAGCATGAAAGATATTTGGCTGAATTAAGAGAAAAATATATAATGGACCAAAAAGCAACAGAAGATGCGGGATATTATAAAGGAATAAAAGAAGGAACGATAAGTGTTGCGAAGAAATTATTACAACAAAAAATATCAATTGAAGTAATAAGTAAGGCAACAGGTCTTACAAAAGAACAAATAGAAAAATTAGAAATCTAATTAGAAAATCGTTTGAAATATAAATGAATTTTTATAATGAAAATATTTCAATATAAACAGGATAAAAGAGAGAAAGGCTCTATATCCTGTTTTTTATTAATATGCAAAAATACATATACATTTTGTACATGAAAAAAAGATACGATTTGTGTAAAAAACTATTGAAATACATAAAATATTATGCTAGAATTTTAGTTACAGGAACAGCCTGCAAAACACAAAAGAGGGGAGGATACAAGTTTAGGGTATTAAAATTTGAAAAATACAAAGAATAAGAAAAAACAATAAAAAACCAAGGAGGATTTTATAATAATGTTGAGTAAAAACAACAAAGGAATAACGCTTGTGGCGTTAGTAATAACAATAATTATACTTTTAATATTAGCAGGAATATCTATTTCTGTATTAACAAATACAGGAATATTTGGGAAAGCAAAAGAGGCAAAGCAAAAAACTGAAGATGCAACATTAGAACAAAATAAAATATTAGACAATTATGAAAAAGAAGTAGACCAATACTTGCCAGCATTTACTGGAAATACAGTTAAAGAAGCTATTCAGCATGGAAGAGTTTTAAATGCAACAGATAACACAGAATTACATGATGAAAAAGGAAATAAAATAGTTGTCCCAGCTGGATTTAAAGTGACAGGAGATGCAACAACTATTGATAAAGGAATAGTAATAGAGGATGCAACAACAGGAGCAACTTCAGGAAACCAATTTGTTTGGATACCGGTAGGAACAATAACAAAAACAGATGGAACAACAGTAGATATAAACTTAAATAGATATGCATTTGATTCTAATGGAATACCAACAGAAAAAAATGAAGAGGTAATAGACACATATTATAGTGAAACAGCAAGTAAAGGAAATACAGTTGCAAAAAGTATATCAAACTTCAAATCAAGTGTAACAACAAATGGAGGATATTATATTGGAAGATATGAGGCAAGAACAACAACTGCAAGAAATGACAAAGAAAATGCTTTAACACAAATAACAGAAAAAGGAACAGATCAAATATATAATTATGTAACACAATTACAAGCAGCACAACAAGTGCAAGGAATGTATACAAGCGATAATTTTACAAGTGATTTAATGAATAGTTATGCATGGGATACTGCAACATTATTTTTACAAAGTTGTGGGACAAACACGAAATATTCTAGACAAAATAGTTTAAATACTTTATTATCACAAGTAGGAACAACAAATGACAAACAATGTAATGTATATGACATGGCAAGTAATGTAAGAGAATGGACAACAGAAACGTCCAGCCATCCCGACTATTCTTGTGTCAATAGGGGAGGCAATTCCGATCGTAGCGAACTTTACACGAGCAATCGTGACTACTACAACACTTCCTACAGCAATTACAATATCGGTTTCCGTCCTCTTTTATATATAAATGTTTAAAAAGTCGCTTTTTGAGTGTTAAAATATAACTGTGTAAATTCAAAATACAAATTTCAAATTTGCATAGTTATATTTTTTTTCGTTATTGTAACCCCATCAAGGTTACAGAATTCGTTACAAAAAATGTAACGAAAATGTAACAAAAGAAAAAAGCCTAGAGCCAAGCCGACAAAAAAAAGCAAAAAAATCTTTTTCATAAAATGTTGCAATTGCAACAGAAAAACTTTATGGATGATATATAATAGGTGCATACTTAATCAAGGGGAGGATATGGAAATGAAAATCATAAAAAGAGATGGATCAATAGTAGACTATAATCCAGAAAAAATCAGAATAGCAATAAAAAAGGCTAATAAAGAAGTATCAAGAAAAGAAAAAGCAACAGATGCGGAAATTGATGAAATAATAACTTATATTGAAGATCTAAAAAAATCAAGAATATTAGTTGAAGATATCCAAGACATAATAGAACAAAAATTAATGTCATTAGAAAAATATCAATTAGCAAAAACATACATAACATATAGATACACAAGAGCATTAGTTAGAAAAGCAAACACAACAGACCAATCAATAAAAGAACTAATTGAAGGTGAAAGTGAATACTGGAATAATGAAAACTCTAACAAAAATGCAACAGTTGTAACAACACAAAGAGATTACTTAGCAGGAATAACAAGTACAGATATTACTAGAAGATTTTTATTACCAGAAGATATAGTAAAAGCACATGACGAAGGAATAATTCATTTCCACGACGCAGACTATTTTGCACAAAATGCATTAACAAACTGTGAACTTATAAACTTAGAAGATATGTTGCAAAATGGAACAATTATGAACGGAGTTATGATAGAAAAACCACACAGATTTATAACAGCATGTACAATAGCAACACAAATAATTTTAGGTGTTACATCATCAACATATGGTGGAGCAACAATATCATTATCACATTTAGCACCATTTGTAAAAAGTAGTTATGATAAATATTACAAAAAATATAAAGATAGAGGATTAACAGAAAAACAATGTGAAGAATATGCAAAACAAGATACAAGAAAAGAAGTATCAGACGGTGTACAAACATTTAATTATCAAGTTAATTCAATGACAAATACAAATGGACAAGCACCTTTCTTATCAGTATGTATGTACCTAGGTGAAACAGAAGAATATAAAGAAGAATTAGCAATGATTATAGAAGAATTCTTAAAACAGAGAATAGAAGGATTCAAAAATGAAAAAGGTGTATATGTAACACCAGCATTCCCAAAATTATTATACGTATTAGAAGAAGACAATATTAATAAAAATGGTAAATACTGGTATTTAACAGAACTTGCAGCAAAATGTACAGCAAAAAGAATGGTACCAGATTACATATCAGAAAAGAAAATGAAAGAATTAAAAGTTGATAAAAATGGAGAAGGACATTGTTATCCATGTATGGGATGCCGTTCATTCTTAACACCATATGTAGACCCAGAAACAAACAAACCAAAATATTATGGTAGGTTTAATCAAGGTGTTGTAACAATAAACTTAGTTGATGTTGCATTAACATCTGGAAAAGATAGAAATAAATTCTGGAAAATATATGATGAAAGACTTGAACTATGCCATAGAGCACTACAAGCAAGACATGAAAGATTAAGCAAAGTAACAAGTGATGTTGCACCAATTTTATGGCAACATGGAGCATTTGCAAGATTACCAAAAGGAGCACCAATACACCCATTACTACATGGAGGATATTCAACAATTTCACTTGGATATGCAGGATTGTATGAATGTGTTAAATACATGACAGACAAGAGCCATACAGACAATGGAGAAGGAAAAGAATTTGCAATTGAAGTAATGAAAAAATTAAATGAAAAATGCAAAGAGTGGAAAGAAAAAGAAGATATAGACTACAGTGTTTATGGTTCACCAATTGAATCAACAACATATAAATTTGCAAAATGTTTAAAAGAAAGATTTGGAGTTGTAGAAGGAATAACAGATAAGAGCTATATAACAAACTCATATCATGTACCTGTATTTGAAGAGATAGATGCTTTCTCTAAACTAAAACTAGAAAGCCAATTCCAAGAATTAAGCCCAGGTGGAGCAATATCATATGTAGAAACTCCAAACCTACAAGATAACTTAGAAGTTGTTCTACAAATAATTAGATTTATTTATGACAATATTATGTATGCAGAATTAAATACAAAATCAGATTATTGCCAAAAATGTGGATATGATGGAGAAATCTTAATTGATGATAATCTAGAATGGTACTGCCCAAACTGTGGAAATAGAGACCACAACACATTAAATGTTGCAAGAAGAACATGTGGTTATATAGGAAGTAATTTCTGGAACAAAGGAAGAACTCAAGAAATAAAAGAAAGAGTTTTACACATTGATAATAAGGATGATGAATAAAATGGGGTATAATAAAATTAGAAAAATGGACATTTCAGATGGACCAGGAGTAAGAGTTTCAATATTTATGCAAGGTTGTGCATTCAACTGTAAAAACTGTTTCAATCCAGAAACACATGATTTTAACGGCGGAAAAGAATTCACAGATGCAACAATAGATAGAATATTGGAATTATCAGATAATGACAATATTGAAGGACTATCAATATTAGGTGGTGAACCAATGCATCCTAGAAATATTGAAAACACTACAAAATTAGCAAAAGCATTTAAAGCAAAATATCCTAACAAAAGTGTGTGGGCATGGTCAGGATTTAAATTTGATAAAGATTTAAAAGACAAAGAAGTTGCCAAATATTTGGATGTTTTAGTTGATGGACAATATGTTGACGAATTACATAATCCTACTTTAAAGTGGAAAGGCTCTTCAAATCAAAGAGTTATTGATGTTCAAAAAAGTTTAAAACAAAATCAAATTGTATTATTTGAGAAATAATGTGCCATAATATAAACAAAGTAAGGTTGGAAAATATATATTTTTCAACCTTTTAAAAAGGAAAGGAATGTGATTATAAATGGCAAATACCAAAGAAGATGTAGACATAAATAAAATGTATGCAAATGAAAGCAAAATAAGTAAAGAAGAATTTATACAAAAATATAGAATAAAAGAAAAAGGAATAACAAACGAAGAAGCAGAAAGAAAATCACAAAAATTAGGACCAAATGAAATAAGACAAGCAAAACCTAAAAAGTGGTATAACTATTTTTGGGAAAGTTTGGTCACACCATTTAATTGCATATTAATTGGAATTGCACTTATATTAATTTATACAGACGTGATTTTGGCTGAAACTCCAAGTTATGCAAATATTATAGTAATAGCAATATTAGTAATAGCAAGTACTTTATTAGATTTCTTTGAAGAATATAGGTCAAACAAAGCAGCAGAAAAATTAAAGAAAATGGTTGCAACAAAAACAACAGTAATTAGAAGTGGACAAAAGATAGATATTCCAATTAAGGATGTTGTAATTGGGGATACTGTTGTACTATCAGCAGGAAGTATGATACCAGCAGATTTAAGAGTAATTGAAGCAAAAGATTTATATGTTGGACAATCATCCTTAACTGGTGAATCTGATAGTGTTAAGAAAACTGTAGAATTAGAAGACAAAGAGGACCAAATAGATAACATATCAGATTTTGATAATATATGTTTTATGGGAACAAATGTAGTATCAGGCTCAGCGAAAGGTGTTGTTATAAAAACAGCAGATTCAACATATTTTGGAAAAATAGCACACACTATTACTGCAGGAAAAGATAAAACTGCATTCCAAAAAGGAATTGAAAACATAAGTAGACTACTAATAAAATTTATGTTGTTTATGATACCATTAGTATTTGCTATAAATGTTGAAAAACACGAATTTGTAACAGCATTTACATTTGCAGTTGCAATAGCAATATGTATAACACCATTATTACTGCCAGTAATTTTATCATCAAGTTTATCAAAAGGCGCAATAAGAATGTCAAAAAAGAAAACCATTGTAAAAAAACTTGATTCAATTCAAAACTTTGGAGCAATGAACATTTTATGTACAGACAAAACAGGAACATTGACTGAAGATAAAATAGTACTTGAAAGATACTTAGACATAAATGGTGATGAAGATATAAGAGTTTTGAAACACGCGTTTCTAAATTCATATTTTCAAACTGGACTAAAAGGAAGCATAGACGAAGCAGTAATAAAAAGAGCTTCTGAAAATAATCTAATGGAACTTACAGAAAAATATAAAATAATTGATGAAATACCATTTGACTTTTCTAGAAGACGTTTATCAGTTATTGTAACAGATGGAGAAAAAAAACAATTAATTACAAAAGGTGCAGTAGAAGAAATTTTAAGCATTTGTACTATGGTTGATTATAAAGGGCAAGTTAGCAAAATAACAAAAGAAATTAAAGACAATATCAAAAAAATTAGTAAACAATTAAACAAAGAAGGGTTAAGAGTTGTTGCCGTATGTCAAAAAAATGATATGGAAAATAAATCAACTTTTGAAGTATCAGACGAGAAAAATATGATATTGCTTGGATTTATAGGATTCTTAGACCCACCAAAAGAAAGTGCAAAAGAATCTATCAAAAGACTAAATAAAGCAGGAATTAGAGTTATAGTTCTTACAGGAGATAATGCAGATGTAACAAGATGTGTATGCGAAAAAGTAGGAATAAATTCTAGAAATATTATATTAGGAAGCCAAATTGAAAAACTTCCAGATATTGGGGTAATGCGTTTATTAAAGAAGACAAATATATTCGCAAAACTCTCTCCAATACAAAAAGCCAGAATTGTAAGACTATTAAGACAAAATGGAAATGTAGTAGGATATATGGGAGATGGAATAAATGATAGTCCATCATTAACAAACTCAGATGTAGGTGTATCTGTAGACACAGCAGTTGATATAGCAAAAGAATCAGCAGATATTATATTATTAGAAAAAGACTTAAATGTATTACTAGATGGAGTTGAAGAGCGGAAGACGTACATTTGTAAATTTAATGAAATATATCAAAATGGCAACAAGTTTCAACTTTGGAGAAGTAGTATCTGTAATTGTAGCAAGCATATTTTTGCCATTTTTACCAGAAACACCAATTCAATTATTAGTTGAAGGCTTAATATACGATTTTGGACAAATGACATTACCATTTGATCATGTTGACAAAGAACAGTTAGAAAAACCAAAGAAATTAGATATCAAAAGTTTAAAAAGATTTATGCTATTTATGGGACCAGTAAGTTCAGCATTTGACATTGTTGTATTTTTAACATTATGGTTTGTATTTAAATTAAGAGATGTATCACATTTTCAAACTATCTGGTTTACTTACAGCATAGTTTCAAACTTAGTTGGAATGCATATTATAAGAACTGCGAAAGTTCCGTTCGTCCAAAGTAATGCTCATAAATATGTATATGCATCATCAATTTTATTGATATTAGTTGGTATTGTTGTGCCATTTACAACTTTAGGCAATGCTATTGGACTTGTACCTATTGGTGCAAAATATTTGTTTATGATTTTTGTTGTTACATTTTTGTATTGTATTATTGCTTCTCTTGCAAAGAGAGTGTATATTAAAAAATATAAAGAGTGGATTTAATGAGACAAGTGGGACAGTCCTAATTTGTCTCATTTTTTGTTGTATTTTGTCGATTTTTTCTTAGAAAGTAGCATAGATACACATACAAATATAGAATTAAATAGAGAAAAAGTAATTGATAATTCTTTAAAAATGTGATATAAATAACATAAAAAATTTTAAGCCTAATAGAATTAAATATAAAAAATTAGGAGATGAAGACATGGGAATAATAGAACTAATATTATTAAGTGTAGGACTTGGAATGGATGCATTTGCAGTATCAATATGCAAAGGAATATCAATGAAAAAAATGGACTGGAAAAAAGCATGTATTATAGGTCTATATTTTGGAGGTTTCCAAGCAATAATGCCGGTTATAGGCTATTTTTTAGGTTCAACATTTGAAAGTATTATAACAAACTTTGACCATTGGATTGCATTTATTTTATTAGCAGTAATCGGTGGAAATATGATAAAAGAATCTTTTTGTAAAGAAAGTGAAAATATAAATAGTGATGTTGGATTTAAAACTATGATTATATTAGCAATAGCAACAAGTATAGATGCATTGGCAGTAGGAATAACATTTGCATTTTTCAATGTTAATTTAATTTTAGCAATAACACTTATAGGAATAATTACATTTACATTATCAGTAATTGGAACAAAAGTAGGAAATAGATTTGGAGACAAATACGAAAATAAAGCGGAATTTGTAGGTGGAGTTATTCTTATTTTATTAGGGCTAAAGATATTATTAGAACATTTAGGAATATTGAATTTTTAGCAAAAACAAAAATTTTAGAAATTGACATAATATACAAAATGTGCTATTTCCTGAAATAAGGGAAGAACTTATAAAAAATGGGTATGATGTTAAAGTGTGTGAAGGAAAAAACATAGAGGACTCATGGTCAGAAATATCATGGATGAATGCAAAAGAAGGTCAAAAAGGAAAGTTAACAGAAATAAAAGGAGAGTGCTAATGCACGCTCCTTTTAAACTGCCGGTATTTAAATAAAAAATTATATATACCCCCATATTTACAAATACCCCTGATGGGTATATAATAATTAAGAAAATAAAACTAATTATTAAAAAAGTTCTATGACTTATTCGCGATTGATAACCATTAGTGTTTTAGAAAGGAAGTGATAAAATGGAAGAATGTAAACACAAGAAAACACTTAGAGGAGAAGACGAAAAGAAACTAATAATAAATAGACTAAGCAGAATAGAGGGACAATTAGCAGGAATAAAAAGAATGGTAGAAAAAGACACATACTGTAATGACATTTTGATACAATTATCAGCGGCACAAAATTCATTGAAAAGTCTATCAAATCATATGTTAGAACAACATTTATATACTTGTGTATCAGAAGACATAGAAAAGGGAAATATAGAAATAATAGATGAATTGATAGGGCTTTTTAAAAGGTTCAACAAATAAGAAAAGAACATAAAAAAGTACGTTATTAAAAAATAAAAATTTGAGGAGGAAAATATAATGAAAGAAACAAATTTAAAAATAGAAGGAATGCACTGTGCAGGATGCTCAACAAGATTAGAGAAAATATTAAATAATTTAGATGGTGTAGAAATAGCAAAAGTTAGTTTAGAAGAAAAGAAAGCAACAATAAAATATGACGAAGCAAAAATTAGCCTAGAAAACATTAAAGAAGCTATACAAGATGCAGGTTTCAAAGGAGAATAATTACTATGAAAAAAGTATTATTAAAAATTGATGGAATGACTTGTAGCGCTTGTTCTTCAGGACTAGAAAAATATCTAAACAAGCAAGACGGAATAAAACAAGCAACAGTAAATTTAATAATGAATAATGCAAACATAGAATATGACGACAAAAAACTAACACTAGAACAAGTAGAAAAATTTGTAGAAAAAGCCGGATTCGAGAGTTTAGGAATAGACAATTTTGAAAAAGAAGAAAAGAAAAAATCAAATGAAAAATATAAACTAATAGCAATAACAATAATATCAATATTAGTATTATATATATCAATGTCACATATGATAGGCTTGCCGGTAATTCCATTTTTGAATATGATGACATATCCAGTAAATTATGCAATATCACTATTTATTTTAACAACAATAGTATTAATTTTAGGAAAAGACATAATAAAAAATGGATATAAAAACTTAATACACAAAACACCCAATATGGATACACTAGTAATGATAGGAGTTTTAGCAAGTTATATTTACAGTATATATGGAACAATTCAAATTTTAAAAGGGCACGTAATGCATGTAGCAAGCCTATATTATGAATCAGCCGCAATAGTTATATTTTTTATAGAAATAGGAAGATATGTAGAAAATAAAAATAAAGATAAAACAAAAGAGGCATTACAACAATTGATGAGTATAACTCCAAATAATGCAGTAATTTTAAGAGATGGACAAGAAATTACAGTAACATTGGATGAAATACAAAAAGGTGATATTGTAATATGCAAACCAGGAGAAAAAATAGCAGTTGATGGAGAAATAACAGATGGCACAACACATATTAATGAATCATTTATAACAGGTGAAAGTGTGCCAGTAAAAAGAGAAAAAGGTTCGAAAGTAATTGCAGGAAGTATAAATTATGAAGGAACAATAAAATATAAAGCAGAAAAAATTGGCAAAGAATCAACTGTTTCAGAAATTGTAAGACTAGTAACACAAGCCACAGGCACAAAAGCACCAATAGCAAAAATCGCAGATAAAATAAGTGGATACTTTGTACCAGTAGTTTTGGTAATTGCGGTTTTAGCATTTATTTTATGGTTGCTGATTTCAAAAAATGTAGCAACTGCAATAAACATATTTGTAAGTATATTAGTTGTTGCATGTCCATGTAGTTTAGGATTAGCAACACCACTTGCAATAGTTATTGCATCAGGAAATGCAAGTAAAAAAGGAATATTGGTAAAAACAAGTGAAACATTAGAAAATGCACATAAAGTGAAAACAATTTGCTTTGATAAAACAGGAACACTAACAAAAGGTGAATTAAGCATTTCAAAAATATATAATTACAGCAATATAGAAGAAAAAGAAATATTAAGAAAAGTTGCAAGTATAGAAAATAAATCAGAACATCCAATAGCAAGAGCAATTGTAAAAAAAGCACAAGAAGAAAAAATAGAACTAGAAGAAATAAAAGAATTTAAAGCAATACCAGGATTTGGAGTTGAAGGAATCACACAAAACGGAGATAGATTTTTAATTGGTAATAAAAAATTAATGACAGAAAATAATATCAAAATAAGTAACGAACAAGATGAACAAACATTAGTAAATGCAGGGAATAGCATTTTATTTGTAAGTCTAAATGATGAGTTAATAGCATTAATTGGAGTAAAAGATATACTAAAAGAAAATGTTATTGATGTAATAAAAGAACTTAAAAGTAGAAACATTGATATTGTAATGTTAACAGGAGATAATGAGAAAACCGCAGAAATAATTGCCAAAGAAATTGGGATTAATAAAGTTATCTCAAATGTAACACCAAAAGAAAAATCAGAACACATTAAAAAATTTAGAGAAAATGGACTTGTAATGATGTGTGGAGATGGAATAAATGACAGTGTATGCCTTGTAACAGCAGATATTGGTGTATCAGTTTCAAGTGGTACAGATATCGCTATGGATTCTTCACAAGTAGTTCTTATGAATGATAACTTGGAAAAGATTAATGATTTAATTGAAATTAGTAGAAAGACTATAAGAAATATAAAACAAAATTTATTTTGGGCGTTTTTCTATAATATCTGCATGATTCCAATTGCTTGTGGTATTTTGCAACCACTAGGAATTACTATGAATCCAATGATTGCGGCATTCGCAATGACGATTAGCAGTTTGACTGTTGTGTTAAATGCTATTAGATTAAAAAAATAAAATAATTCTAAAATATATTGTCTAAAAATGATTTTTATGTTATATTGGAATTGGAAAATAAGGGGGGAACATATGAAAAAAATAATAAGTATATCTTTAATAATTACAATAATAGGATTAATAACAATACCTTTAATTACTAATGCAAAAACATCAGATAAAGAAAAAGAACAATTCGCAAATGTTGTATTATTTGCATATTTTAAAGGTGATACAGAAGGAAGAGACTATTTAACAAATAATACACAAAATATGCTCGAAATGTATAACGGTACAGGAGAACTATCAGTAAAAGGATATTTAAATAAAATATCATATGGGAAATTTGAACTAAAAAATATATTTCCTCAATATGATGGAAACAAAATAATCCCATATGAATTGCCATGTTCAATTGATGGCCTAGACAAAAATAATCTTGATTATACAATAATACATAGTTTAATTACATCAATTCCAGATATTAAAGACAAATTAGATTATAATAATGATGGATTTATAGACAACTTTTCTATAGTACTAAAAGGCGGATCCGAATCTGTTGAATCAAACTCAACATTAGTAAGCCACAAAAGTGATTATGGATCTGATGAATCTTGGTCAGGCAAAAGAATAGGAACATATAATATGCTAAATACATATTCAATAGGAAACAGCGGAGCAGGAGTAATAGCACATGAATTTATGCACTCATTAGGATATCCAGATTTATACACATCAGAAGCAGGATCATACCCTGTATACTCATGGGATATAATGGGACAAGCTAATAAATATATGTCATATCCATTAGCATATTTAAGAATGAAATACACAAATTGGATAAATATAGATACCATAACAAAAAGTCAAACACTGAAACTTGACACACAAGATAATCCAAATGGCAACCAAGCATATATTTTAAAATCACCATTTAACGAATATGAATTATTTGTTGTTGAATTTAGAAAAAAATCAGCAGACATGGAACATCTAGATAGGTCTATAGGACATTCTGGAATTATAGTTTATAGAGTAAATACAACTGTAACAGGACTAAGCAATAATAGAGGACAGACAGGTGTATATGTATTTAGAGAAGAATCAGGCAAAAAAGATGACTCAACATTAAGAGGAGAAATATATAATGCAGCATATTCAGAAGAAACAGGAAAAACAACAATAGGCTCAAGTGATTTAAATGTAACAAAAGGAGCATTAACATTTAGTGACGGTACTAATTCAGGAATTGTTATAAGTAATATCTCAAATAGTGATGGTAACAATATGACATGTGATGTCACAATACCAAACGCAAAGGATTACGATACTTGGAAAAATACAAATTACAAAGATGAAACAGGAGTAGATGAATATACACCAAAAAATGCAGACATAATATCATATAAAAATAAAATTTACACAGTAAGTACAGGAAATAATAAAATATATACAAGTACATATGAGGGCTCAGAATGGAAAAATATAAATACCGCTAATATGGAAGATACAAATTATATAACAGGAGTTTCATTGTTAAACCTTAACGAGGAATTGTATTTAATTACCTCATCATGGCCAAATATAAATTTATATAAATACAATAATGGATGGACAAAAGTAACATCTTTATCAGATACAAACGGTTCATATTCATACAAAGTATATAATGAAAAATTGTACATAACAAAAGTGGATGGAAGCAGTCATAAAGCATCATTGTATGAATTTAAAAATAATACTTTGTCTGAGATAGGAACATATTACGAAGGAAATACAAATGAATTTGTAGGAATACCAAAAATAGAAGTAATAAATAATAATATTTATGCAATATGTAGAAATAGTAATGGAAATATAAAAATATACCAATTAGAAAAAAATAAATTTAAAGAGATAACAAGTAATTTAAATTCTAATCAATTTGATGTAGTTTCACTTAATAATAAAATTTATTTTGCATTAGGAAGTGATACTAATAATAAAACAATGAAAATGGTAGTATATGATGAAAATAATTTTGAAACTATAAATACTGATATTACATTTGGAGAACCTAAAATTACTGTATCACAAGGGAATTTATATGTATTAGTAACAGATATAACAGGAACTGAAAAAGCAAAAGTGTATGCATATAATCAAAACAATAAAAAGTTTGAACAAGAAGGAATTGATGTGGATAATGCGGCTGCTTCTGGTAGTTTGAATTTAGCGTCAATAGATAATAAGATATATGTACAACTAAAAAGATCAACTGATGGAATAATTGTAGTAAAAGAAAAAGAAACGGTTAATAGTCTACAATGTAAGCATTTAAACAAAATAACAATACCAGCAAAAGCAGCAACATGCACAGAAAAAGGAAACAACGAATATAAAATATGTGATGACTGTGGAAAAGTATTTAAAGCAGATGGAGTAACAGAGACAACAGTCGAAGCAGAAAAAACAAAAGCACTAGGACACGACTTTTCAATACCAAGAACAAATGAAACACAACATTGGAATGAGTGCTCACGTTGTGGAATCGCAGACACAAAAATAAACCATATAGGAGAAGGCGACTACGGAAAAGATAGTACAAAACACTGGAAAGTATGTGGTTGCGGAACAAAAGTTGATGAAGAAGAACACAAAGCATCTGCTCCAGTAAAAGAAAATGAAAAACCAGCAACATGTACAGTAGACGGAAGTCATGATGAAGTATTGTATTGTTCTGTATGTGGTTATAAAATGTCAAGTACAAATAAAGTAGACAAAGCAACAGGACATACAGCAGGAGAACCAGTAAAAGAAAACGAAAAACCAGCAACATGTACAACTGAAGGAAAATATAATGAAGTAGTATATTGTAAAACTTGTAATGCCAAAATATCAAGTACACCAAAAACAATACCAGCAAAAGGACACACAGAAGGTGCAATTATTATTGAAAATGAAATAGAAGCAACAGTTAACAAAGAAGGAAGTTATGAAGAAGTTATCTATTGTTCTGAATGTAATAAAGAATTAAGTAGAACAAAGAAAACAACTTCTAAATTTGTATATGCAATAATAGAAGGTGCGGGATCAACACATCAAAATAAAGATAGTAACGAAATCACAATAAAATCAAATGGTAAATTTGATAAATTCCAAGGAATAAAAGTAGATGAAAATTTAGTTGACAAATCAAACTATACAGCAAAATCAGGAAGTACAATTGTTACACTAAAAGCAGATTACTTAAATACATTATCAATTGGAGAACACAAAATAGCATTTGTTTATGACGATGGAGAAGTTGAAACTGAATTTGTAATTGCTGAAAGCAAAAAAACAGAAGATAATAAAAATGTAGAGCAAGCAGAACAAGAAGAAAAAAATACATCAAAAGAAGAAACATCAAACCAACAAAACACAAAAGATGATAACAAACAAGCAACTACACCTAAAACAGATGATTTAAGCAACATAGTATTATGGAGAGTAGGATTAGCAGTTTCTGGAATTTTATTTGTTATAGTATTAGGATGCAAAATAAAAGGTTCAAGAAAAAAAGCTCGTCATTAATAATTATTATTGCTATAGTTCTTGTACTTATAGCAATAATAGTATTTTTAAAACTAGATAAGAATAAAGAAAGTTCAAAAAATAAAGAAACATCAAATTATAATGGAGACTCTTTAATAGGCACATTTTTATATGAAGAAAATGGTACAAAATATGTGTTTAAAGAAGATGGAACAGGAAGTATGAGTTCAGAAAATTATAATTTTGAGTATACATATAAAGTAGAAGGAAATACTTTAAACATTGACTTTTCAAAAGATGAGGTTCAAGATGCAAAATATTCATTTGAATTAAAAGATGGAATATTGAAACTTATATCAAAAGAAGGAACAGTATCTATTGGTGAAGAGTACATTTTAAAGAAAGAAAACAAATAAATTTTAGAAAATATAAAAATCACCAAGTAAAAAACTAATTTTGCTTGGTAATTTTTATGAAATAGAGGCAATAAATTGAAAAAAATAGTACAAAATTTAATAATAATAATATGTTTATGCTCTTTTTCTTTTTTTGCATACAAATTATATATTTACAACAAAGAAGAAAAGCAACAAGAAAAATTAAGAGATAGCCTACTTAAAACAGCTATAACAAATAATGTGCAAAGTAGAAAGCAAAATAACATGGATATACAGGAGCAAATTCCTATAAATATTGATTTTAATACATTAAAAAAGGTAAATAAAGACATTGTAGCCTGGATATATAGTGAAGGAACACCAATTAATTACCCAATTGCACAAGCAAATGACAATGAATATTATTTAAGAAGACTTTTAGATAAAACATATAATCCAGGTGGAACAATATTTATTGATTGCAAAAACAATAGTGATTTTGAAGACTATAATACCATAATATATGGACACAATATGAAAAATGATACTATGTTTGGAACATTAACTAATTATAAAAAACAGGAATATTTTAAGGAACACTCATACATGTATCTATTTACTGAAAATAAAAATTATATAATTGAATTATTTGCAGGATATACAACAACTAGTGAAAGCGACATATACAGTTTTCCAAAAACGAGTGAAACAAACGAAAAATTAATAAAAACAGCAATGAATAATTCTACTTTTAAAAGCCAAACAGAGGTAAAACAAGAAAATAAAATAGTAACACTTTCTACTTGTTCCTATGATTTTAAAAATGCAAGATATGTACTTTTGGGAATATTAAAAGAAGTACAATGAGAAAATATTATAAAGGTTAAAAAGATGATGTTTAGATTAGAAGGAAAATTAAAAATGGAATAAATTGCACATATAAATGAGACAGGTGGGACAGTCCAAATCTGTCTCACCTTTTTGCCACTTTTTGTCGAAAATATATTATTATTCTCAAAAAATTCTATTAAAAAATTTCCAAATATAAAAATACAAATAAAATGGCAAACAAAATTATAGCAGAAATAATAAGAACATAAAGCAAAATAATTAAAGGTTGAATATCAGTAACAGTAACATCAACAATTTGAGTTTTATCACCATTTTTTACAGTAACAGAAGTATTACCCACTGAAACACCAGTAATAATGCCATCTTCACTTACAGTTGCAATAGACTTGTCATCAACTGAATAAGAAAACAAATCAGCAAAAACATCTTCATATCCAGAGGGCTCTGTAGTAATAACAGTAGATATTTTTATATTTTGATTAACAAATAATTTTACAGTTTTTGTTGAAACAGTAAAATTATAAGAAATAGTTTTTTTAGAATTACCAATATTATCATTTGTAATTTTAACTGAATCAGTTGCAGTTACATTATAATTTTCATTGTCAATAGTTATAGGCGAACCATTGCTAGTTCCCGGATCCAAGGATTCAATAGAACCACTAATTAAAAGAGTACTAATTTTATTAATAATGCCTGTAACAGATTTGTCTTCAGTCTCTCCACCTACATAAAACTTTCCAATAGAAGAACCAGCAACTTTAACAGTAGCATTATTTAAAGTGCCTCTATTAACAGATTGGTAAACACCAATTTTACCGCCGGTCAACTTAACATTTGCAGTACCAGTATATCCATTAGAACCACCAGCAGTAACATAAGAATTACTCATATCACCATCAGAAATTGTAAGATTAACAGTACCAGTATATGAATAACCTTGGCCACCACCAAAAACTCCGTAAGTGACTTTACCACCAGAAATTGTGACCTTTGCATTTTCTGTTCTATTTGGAGAATTTTCACTATCTTCTTTAGTTCCAACAGAGTAATTTACACCATCAATTTTTCCACTTGCCATACCGCCACCTTGAACAGTTAAAGCAGTACCACCATTCATTTGTATATTTGATTTGTTAACTTTTGCATTAAAATATCCACCACCAGCAACGGCATTTGAAATAGTACCACCATTTATTATGATATTTGCAGTTGTAACAGTAGAAGATTTATCGGCAGAATATCCAATGCCACCGGCAACTAAATTTTGAACAGTTCCGCTTTTCATAGTAATTTTAGAAGAGTTATAATTGCCGCCATTTCCACCGCCAAAAACACTTACAGTATTTGGAACAATTTGACTTCCTCCATTCCAAGTAATGGTTGTATTTCCTTCAACTTCAGAAATAACAATAGGAGTGCCATTTGCAAAAAATGCACCTTGATTGTTGTTATAAGTGCTGTCATATGAAGGTGCTTCAGCAGCGTATGATGGAATGTTTATTAGTCCAAATGTTGTAATTAAAGCTAAAAAGCAAAATAATTTTTTCATTTAATTCATCCTTCCTTTGCATATAAAATATGCTTATAATATAATATGAAATAAGTCATAATTAGTTGATAATTGTATTTTTTTATGATATATTACAAATATGAAATAGAGTAAAAATACAAATGGTTGAAAGAAAACTATCCAAATATAAAAAAGAAAACATTATTTTTATATGTTCAACAATGTTAAAACAAGAAGTCATAATAGAATGTTGTAAACATTACAAATTTGATATAAAATATGCAGTTTTTGTAGATGATAGACTAGATGTTTTAAGAAAAGCAGAAACACTAGGAATAACAGCATATCATCCAAGTTCATTTACTGAATAAAAAAATCAGGAGGAGAATATTCAAATGAATTATAATAAAAATAAAATAGTAATATTTGACTGGGGTGGAATAATAGAAAGCCACAGAAAAGGTGAATATAATATAGATGTAGCAGTAGAAAATCTAATAAAACATTTTAATTCAAAAGAAAACAAAAATATTGTTGAAAGATATTATAACAGATCAATAGATTTTGGAATAAACGACATAAGGGATATAAAAGAAGACAAATGGTTTGAACAAATAAAAGAAGAATTTGATTTAAACTGTACTCCACAAGAATTTTATGATTATTACATAAAAGAATTTGACAATGTGGAATATTACAAAGATGTTGTAGAATATGCACATAGTTTAAAAGAAAAGTGTAAAATAGGAATTTTATCAAATTTAGGTTATCTAGACAAACAAAGACTAGACAAGCAAGTTGATCTTAAACAATTTGACTATGTATGGCTATCTTTTGAATTAAAATGTAGAAAACCAGATGAAAGAATATATAAAATTGTTGAAAAAGAATGTAAAATAAAAAAAGAAAATATTTTATTTATAGATGATAGCAAAGAAAATATTGAAACCGCTAAAAAATTAGGATGGAATACTTGTAATGCTTATGGATATGAGTTGGATAAAATAAAAGAAAAAGTAGAAGAATTTTTATAATAACTAAAGAGGATGGAGTAAAAAATGAAAGAATATTTTTATAAAAAAGAATACAAATACATGTATATGAGCATATTTTTCTATAATTTTGCAAACGCATTAAGTGAAACATTTGGCACAGTTATGCTGTACAAAGCAGGACTACCTATTTGGTTCGTATTATTAATTTATGGAATTAGATTCCTAATAACTGGACTAATATCACCATTTTTTATAACGATATCAAATAAAATTGGAATTGCAAAATGTATATTTATATCAAATATATTTAGTATAATAAACTCATATTTCATGCTTAATAGTGAAAGTTTATATAGAAACATTATAGTATTTATATTTTCAATTGGACTTATGGGATTATCAAATCCGTCATCAGATGCATTATCAAGTAGATATGTAGAAAATGAACATAGAGGCCGATTTAATAGTTTTTATAATATAAGTAAAATATTAGGAACTGTACTAGCAAGCTGTTTGGTGGCATGGGGAGTAATAAGTAATAATAATTTAGTATTATTTATATTTATAGTAATTTTCTTCTTATTACAGTATATTTCTATATTAAAAATAGATTATAAACCAGAGAAAAAAGAAAATACATTTAAAGAGAGCATAAAATATTTGTTAAATAGTAAAAGTAACTACAAGATTATTTATGCATTAAGAACAAATCATATAATAGAAAGACTATTTGCACCATTGTATTTGTACATAATTTTACAAGACTTTGCAGCATTTTCAACAATAATAATAGTATCATTATTATTTCAAGTTATAACAATAACTTTAATTGGAAAATACACAGACAAAAATTTAAGAAAAGCAAATAATTTTGTATCAGCTATAAGAGTTACAATAACTGCAATATATTTATTTGCTAGAAATAAAATATTGATTTCAGTTAATAAAACTTTAAGTGATAATTTTGAAAAAGTATATGAGACATCAATTACAACATCAATACAAAATATAATAAAAGACTCAAAAGAAGATAATGAATTATTATCAACAGCTGGGCAAATGAGCTTATGTTTTACTGAAGTTATTATATTAGCTATTTTATCAATAGCAGCAAAATATATTGGAACAAACATATTTTATATAATATTTGCATTGTCAATAGTTTCTACAATAGCAATTAACTTTTATACTAAAAAAGAACAACAATAGCAGGATTAATAATCAGATTTCAAGAATATTGTGCTGGAGGATTACTACAATGTTATTTTAAGCAGATAATTAGTTGATAATTATCTGCTTTTATGGTAATATAATCACATAAAAAAGATTTTTAGGAGAAAAAAAGTGGAGATATTGATAGAAGAAGCAACAATTAACGATATAGATAAAATCATTAAACTAAAGCAAGAAGTTTGGGACAAATTAGAAAATAAAGACTGGTATATTATAGACTCAATAAATCAAGAATGGTTGAAAAAACGATTAGAAAACAGTGGAATAATAATAAAAGCAGTTGATAAAAATAAAATTGTTGGATTTTTAATTATAAACAACAGTCTAAAAAAGGAAAAAGATATAATAAAAAAAGTAAATCTGGAGGAACAAACAGATATATGCATAGAACTATCTAATGGTGCAGTAGATAGTGCGTACAAAGGAAATCATTTATATATTAAGATGATCCAAAAGGCAGAAAAAATAATAAAAAGCAGGTATCATAAAAAATATATATTAGCGACTGTTCATCCAGACAATATTGCAAGTTTAAACAGTTTACTAAAAATAGGCTATGAAGTAAAATGTAGAACAAAGATGTATGGTGATTTAGATAGATACATTGTAATAAAAGAATTGAATGGGTGAATTTTAAATATGATAGACAAAGATAACAAAAATAGATGCAAATGGTGTAATCCCAAAAATGAATTATACATAAAATATCACGATGAAGAATGGGGACAACCATCATATGAAGACAAATATTTATTTGAAATGTTAATACTTGAATCATTTCAAGCGGGTTTGTCATGGGAATGTGTTTTGAATAAAAGAAAAGCATTTAGAAAAGCATTTGATAATTTTGATATAGACAAGATATGTAATTTTGATGATAAAAAAATCAAAGAATTACTAGAAAACCCTAACATAATTAGAAATAAACTAAAAATAAATGCAGCAATAAATAATAGCAAAATATTTAAAGAAATACAAAAAGAATATCAAACATTTTCCAATTATATATGGCATTTTACAGATAATAACATTGTGTATGAAATAGATAAGACAAGTTCAGAACTATCTGATATAATTTCAAAAGACTTGAAAAAGCGTGGAATGAAATTTGTGGGAACAACAATTATTTACTCCTATTTACAGGCAATTGGAGTAATATATTCACACGAAGAAGGATGTTTTTTGAAAAAATAATTGATAATGTATTTTTAATATGTCAAAAAGTGAAATGATTATAAATGCAATAGTTACAAGTATTAAAACAAAAAAGATAGACGGAAAAGATTACTATATATTATCAAGTAAGATGAACACAAATTTCCTTTATAATACAAACACTACAAAAATGACAATATATGTTGAAAAAGATACTGGGCTAACAACCAAAATAGTAGAAGAAGTAAATGAAAATGGAGAAATAAAGGAAATATATAAAAATTTTGAGTATAAATTTAACAATGTCACAGATGAAGATATTAGCGAACCAGATAATTCTGAGTATAAAATGCAAGAAAATAGCTAAAAAATTGTAATAAAAGAGGTTTAATAAAGAGAATGAAGCAATTTTACGAATATTGCTAAGGCTAAAGGAGTAAGAAGAAAAAATGGAAAAAGAAGAATTAGAAGAAATATATAATAAATGTATAGAATATAGTAATAAAATACAAAATCCAATTCTAAGAGATGTGGCTAAAAGAGTATATAAAGACTATAAAGTACAACTAATTAACAAACCTGCAACACCAGGTTCACACCATTATTATGCAGGAGGGTTGTTATTTCATATGTATAGTGTAACAAGAAATGCTATTGGGATATGTGATATGTACAAAGAATTAGAAGTAGATAAAGACTTAGTAATATTTGGTGCATTAGTTCATGACATAGGAAAATGCAATGACTTTAATGATTTTAAAGATAATAATTATGAAGCAGTAAATGGAAATAGTGCTGCTTTACTAGGACATTCATATGAAGGAACACATATAATAGAAAATTATTTAAAAGACTTTGAAATTAATGAAGAATTTAAAAACCAAGTAATACATATGGTAGGAAGTCATATGAATGAATATAGTGAATGGGGAGCGTTAGTATTACCAAAAATGTTGGAAGTTATTATAATAAATTATGCTGATAGTATGGATGCATATTTTGAACCAGCACATAAAATTATAAAAGACGCTAAAAAAGGAGAATTATACAAAATTGGAAATGCACCTAGACCATATTATAAGTCTCTAAATGATTACTATAATTTGCAATAAATAGAATAATTAAGAAAAAATTTAAGGAAAAGCACGATACCAATTTAAATAAAGATTAAAAGGGGAGAAAGATGAACAGAGTAAATAAATCAAAAAAAGTAATAAAAATTACAGCAATCATATTAGCAATATTAATAATTTTAGGTATAGCATTAACAGAAGGAATAGGAAACTACTTTGTAAATTATGCAATAGCAAGAAGCGGAGCAGGAGGAGATAGAAAAGTAAGTGAAGAAACAAAAATAGAAATACAAGGTGAAGATGAACAAATAATAGAAAATAACAGAAAACTGGCAAAAGAAAGTTCAAAAATATGGAGTGAAAAATCAGTACAAAAAACTGTTGAGATAAAAGCAAATGATAACATAACATTAAGAGGAACAGAATATTTGCAAGATCAACAAACAGACAAATGGGTAATAATATTACATGGATACAGAGCAAGTACAGAAAGTGTATTACCAATAGGAGAACAATTCTCAAAAAAAGGATATAATGTATTAATTCCAAGTATGAGAGCATGTGGAGAAAGTGACGGAGAATACTTAGGAATGGGATGGCTAGAAAAAGACGATTTACAGAATTGGATTAACTTAATTATAGAAGAAAATAAAGATGAAAAAATTATATTACATGGTTCTTCAATGGGGGCTGCAACAGTATTAATGGCTTCAGGAGATGAATTACCTTCAAATGTAAAATACATAATTGCAGACAGCGGATACACATCAGTTTGGGATATATTTGCATCAGAAGCAAAAGCAAGATTTAACTTACCAGAATTTCCAGTCTTGAATATGTTTGAAATAGTTGCAAAAAGAAAAGCAAAATATGACATAAAAGAAGCCTCTGCACTAGAACAAGTTAAAAAAAGTAAAACACCAATATTATTTATCCATGGAAACAATGATGATTTTGTGCCAGAATACATGTGCGAAAAATTATTTGATGCAGCAAATTGCGAAAAAGAAAAATTAATTATAAATGGAGCGGGTCATACTGACGGAAAATATAGAGAACCAGAAACATATTATAATAAAATATTTGAATGGGTGAATTCAAAATAGTAAGACAATATCTAGTTATAACATTTGACAACCATACCGATTTGACATATGTCATGAGTATGAATGTCAAAAAAATTTGTAAAAGACTACACAAAATAAAAAAAGTATGTTACAATATAAAAAGAAATTTTTAGAAAAAATGGGCAAAACCAACATATAGAGGCTTGAAAGCCTTGAAAATACAATAAAAAACAAAGAGGAGGTAAGAGTATGTCAGGACATAGCAAATGGCACAACATACAAGCAAAGAAAGGAAAAGCAGATGCAGCAAGAGGAAAAATCTTCACAAAATTAGGAAGAGAACTACTAATAGCAACAAAAGAAGGTGGACCAGACCCAGCAGGAAATTCAAAATTAAAAGCAGTTATAGCAAAATGTAAAGCAGCAAACATGCCAAATGACACAATAAACAATGCAATCAAAAAAGCATCAACAAGTAACGAAAACTACGAAGAAATAGTATATGAAGGATATGGACCAAACGGAGTTGCAGTAATTGTAGAAGCATCAACAGACAACAAAAACAGAACAGCAGCAGACGTAAGACACGTATTCGACAAAGCAGGTGGAAACTTAGGAACAACAGGATGTGTATCATACATGTTCAATAAAAAAGGCGTAATAGTAATAGAAAGAGCTTCAACTGAAATGTCAGAAGACGATGTAATGATGTTAGCACTAGATGCTGGAGCAGAAGATTTCTCAGCAGACGAAGAAGTATATGAAATAACAACAGAGCCTTCAGATTTCACACAAGTTAGTGAAAAATTAGAAGAAGCTGGATTAGAATTCTTAGAAGCAGGTGTTCAAATGGTTCCAACTACAACAGTTCAATTAGATGAAAAAGGTGTAGAAAAAATGGAAAGACTAATAGAAAGACTTGACGAACTTGATGATGTAGCAAACATCTATCATAACTGGGAAGAATAAAAAAATAGGGATTGGGGGACAGGTCTTCAATCCCGATTTTTTTAAAGTAATATAAAAATTTAAAATATAGATAAAAAACCTGTCGCTCAATTTCTAATTTTTAGGAGATATTTATGGAAAAAATACCAGTAGAAAAAAACAAAGAATATATAGTAGAAATAATTGATAATGGATTTGAAGGAGAAGGAATTGCAAAAATAGACAACTTTACAATTTTTATTAATGGTGCAATAAAAGGAGAAAAAGTAAAAATACTAATTGTAAAAATCTTATCATCACACGCATTTGGAAAAATAGTAGAAATACTAGAAAAATCAGATGCCAGACAAGAAGTAGACTGTACAACATATAAAAGATGTGGTGGATGCAACATGAGACATATAAAATATGAAGACACGCTAAAAATGAAGCAAAATGCAGTTCAATCATTAGTAAATAAAACACTAAAAAACAAAATTCAAGTCAAGCCAACACTAGGCATGGAAAATCCATTACATTACAGAAATAAAGCACAATATCCAATAGGCATAAATAAGAACGGAGAGCCAGTAATTGGAGTATTTGCAAATAGAACACATGAAGTAATACCTATGAAAAAATGTTTGATTCAAAATCCAATATCAGAAGAAATAGCAAAAACGGTATTAGAATTTATAAAGAAAAATAAAATTTCAGTATATAACGAAAAAACTGTAAAGGGGCTATTTAGACATATTGTAATAAAAGTTGGAATAAAGACAAATGAAGTAATGTGTATATTAGTTATAAATGGCAACAAAATTCCAAAAGAAAATGAATTAGTAGAAATTTTAACACAAAAATATCCTAATATAAAAACAATAGTAAAAAACATAAATATAAAAAATACAAATGTCATACTAGGAAAAGAAAACGTCAATATATATGGAAATGGATACATTGAAGATAAATTAGGAGAATATACATTCAAAATATCACCACTTTCATTTTATCAAGTAAATCCAGTACAAGCTGAAAGACTTTACAATATTGGTGTAAAGGCAGCAAAAATAACTAAAAAAGATACAGTGTTTGACTTATATTGTGGTATAGGAACAATTTCATTATTTATGGCAAAACATGCTAAAAAAGTGTATGGAGTTGAAATTGTAGAACAGGCAATTAAAGATGCAAAAGAAAATGCAAAAATTAATAATGTTGATAATGCTGAATTTATTGCAGGTGATACGGAAATTGTTTTGGACGACCTAATAAATAACAAAAATATTATTCCGGATGTCGTTATGGTTGACCCTCCAAGAAAAGGGCTTGATAATAAATCTATTGATAATATTTTAAAGATTAAACCTGATAGATTTGTGTATATTAGTTGTAATCCTGCTACTTTGGTTAGGGATTTGGCTAAGTTTGAAGAGGCTTATGAGGTTAAAGATATTCAGCCAGTAGATATGTTTCCATTTACAGGACATGTTGAATGCGTATGTGTTCTAAATCTTAAATAAAGCCTTGCATTTCAAGGAAAATCAACTGTTCAGTGCCTAACTCATACCATATTAGGTGGTATGGGTTGACTAAACAAAATAAAAAGTAGAGATTATAGGAGAAATAAAAAATGGTA
>CAKPJK010000004.1 GCA_934162615.1 uncultured Clostridia bacterium | reverse complement strand
AAGGAGGAATAAAAATGGCAATATTATTACCAGGAGGAGCAGGATTTATAGGAAGTCACACTGCAGTAGAATTATTAAATAAAGGAAGAGAAATAGTCATAATAGACAACTTCTCAAACAGTACACCAAAGGCTTTAGAAGCAATCAAAAAAATAACAGGAAAAGACTTTAAATTTTATGAAATGGACTACATGGACAAAGAAAAACTAGAAAAAGTATTTGAAGAAAACAATATAGAAGCAGTAATGAACTTTGCAGGATACAAAGCAGTCGGAGAATCTGTACAAAAACCAATAGAATATTACACAAACAACATATCAGGAGCACTAGTATTATTAGACACAATGAGAAAATATGGATGCAAAAAATTCATATTTAGTTCATCTGCAACAGTATATGGTGAACCAGAAAAAATGCCTATAACAGAAGATACACCAACAGGTGGAACAACCAATCCATATGGAACAACAAAATTATTTATAGAACAAATACTAAAAGACATTTACAAATCTGATAACACATGGGACATCTGTATACTAAGATATTTCAATCCAGTAGGAGCACATGAAAGTGGACTAATTGGTGAAGAACCAAAGGGAATTCCAAACAACTTAATGCCATATGTAGCAAGAGTCGCAGCTGGAACATTAAAAGAATTATCAGTATTTGGAAATGATTACAATACACCAGATGGAACAGGTGTAAGAGATTACATACATGTTGTAGACTTAGCAAAAGGACATATAAAAGCATTAGAAAAACTAGAAAAAGAAAATGAAGGATTATATATTTACAATTTAGGAACAGGACATGGATACAGTGTTCTAGACATGGTAAAAGGTTTTGAAAAAGCAACAGGGAAAGCAGTTCCTTACAAAATAGCGCCTCGTAGACCTGGAGATATTGCTACATGTTATGCTGACCCTACTAAGGCAAAAGAAGAATTAGGATGGGTTGCAGAAAAAAATATCGATGATATGTGCAAAGATAGTTGGCATTATATTGAAGAAAGTCAAAAAAATTAAAAAATTTACAATAAATAGTTGATTTTTACAAATAAGTATGGTATTATAATGCCATACTTATTTTAGTATTTTTAATCTGAGGAATTTTTTGTTCATATTTTTATATTCTAACACATTTTACTTCAAACTCCTTCAGAGTACAAATTTATATTCTGCCTATTTTTGGGGGATTAATTCAAGAGGCAAAAAAGAAAAGAAAGGAGGGATATATAATGAGTAGTGAATTTGAAAAAGTTGTATTGCAAAAATTTGACGAAATAAGTGGTAAGTTAGAAAATTTGGATAATAAAATCGATGCAGTAGAAGAAAGACTAAATAATAAAATCGATGCAGTAGAAGAAAAATTAAACAATAAAATCGATGCAGTAAACGACAACTTAAATAAAAAAATAGACTATGTAGACGCTAAACAAACAAAAAGATCAGATAGTATTATGGATAAATTAGATTACATGAGTAATAACATAGCACAAATACTTGAAGAACAAATAAAAATGCGTAAAGAAATGAAAGAATACAATGAAAAAAACGAAAAAGAACATAGAATGTTTGAATATGAAATAAACAACTTAAAAAGATATGTAGTATAAAAATAAAAAAATACCTTCTGATTAACTAAAACAGAAGGTATTTTTTATAATGTAAAAATAAAAAAATAATTGCATAAAAATAACATATATGATATAATTTTGAAAATACAATGGAAAAAAGGTGGAAAAAATGAAAACATTATTAGTAATAATATATATATTAGTATTTTTGGTAGCAGCATTAATATTATTTGCAATAACACAAATAAAATTATTAGGAATAAAAATAAAAGACTTTTGGGACTTTATAGAAGCCAACCAAATGCTGGACAAACTAGACAAGTTTGCAAGGCAATATGAAAACATGTCATCACAAGAGCAGGTAATATATCTAGCAGAAGCAGAAAAAATATTCACAGCGTTTGACAAAGTACCAGAAGCATTATGGGATGAAGAATACGAAAAATACAAAAAAGTATTAAAAAAATATAATGATATAAAAATGTTTAGGTGGGCATCTAACTAAAAAACATATTTATACTTTAAAACAGATAAAAAATATGAAAAAATTGGATGAAATAAACAAAAAAACAAACAAAAGAAAGGAACAATACTAATTATGAATGGAAAACACAGCAAAAATTATAGAGAATATGAAGAAAAAATACCAAGAGAATATAGTGATATTAATGAGGATGAAATACCAAAAGCATTTAGAAATAATAACGAAGACGAAATACCAAGAGCCTTTAGAAAAAACAACGAAAATGAGATACCAAGAACACTAAAAAACGAAGATATCTTATCTGAAAATGAAAATTTTGGAGAATATGAAGAAAACAACAGTGAAATACCAAAAGCGCTTCAAAATGAACAAAATATAGAAGAAAGAGAAGTAAAAGAAAAAATGGGAAAAGAAAAGAAAAAGAAACACAAAAAACTAAAAATATTTGGAAGAATAGTATTAGTTTTAATTATAATAATAGCAATATTATTAGGAACAGCATATTGGTATATAACAAACAAAATGGGAAAAATGAATAAAGTAGACATCAATGAAGCAGACCTAGGAATATCAACAGAAACAAAAAGCAAACTATCAGGATACAGAAACATAGCAATATTTGGAGTTGACAGCAGGTCAGACGATTATGGAGTAGGAAACAGAAGTGACTGTATAATAATAGCAAGTATAAATAATAGTACAGGAGAAATCAAACTAATATCTGTATATAGAGACACATATGTAGACATAAAGGGACATGGACTAGACAAAATAACACACGCATATTCATATGGAGAAGCACCACTTGCAATAAACACACTAAACAAAAACCTAGACCTAAACATAAAAGAATTTGTAACTGTAAACTTTGATTCAGTAGCTCAAGCAGTAGACCAATTGGGCGGAGTAAAAATAAATGTAACTGCAGAAGAAACAAAATATATAAATACGTATATAGATGAAACAGCAAGAGTTACAGGAAAAAAAGCAAATCATATAACACAAGCCGGAACATACAATATGGATGGAGTTCAAGCAGTCGCATATTCAAGAATAAGATATACAGCAGGAGGAGATTATAAAAGAACAGAAAGAATGAGAACGGTAATAGAAGCAATGTTTACAAAATTAAAAACAAAAAATGTAGCTGAAATAAATGCATTTGCTGATAAGATATTACCAAGTGTATATACAAACTTGACAACAGGAGATTTGATATCATTAGTACCAAGTATGGCAAAATATAAAATAACTGAAAGTATTGGATGGCCATACGAAACAAAAGGAAAAACAATGGACAGATGGTATGGAATACCAATTACTTTACAAAGCAATGTAGAACAACTACATAAAGAAGCATTTGGTGAAAATGATTATACTGCATCAAATGATGTAAAAACAATAAGTGATAGTATAATTAAAAAGACTGGATATACAAAATAATGGATAAAGAAAAAATTAACAAAAAGTTCAAAACACTGGCATTGAAGTGGATTGGACTTTTTTTAGCTATAAAAAGCAAAAAAATGTTGAAAAGTGTTGCTTTTTATAACTAAAAATTATATAATAATGATAACATGCTAAAAGTCTAGAAATGATGGAAATAGCTAAAAGAATACTAAAATTTATATATTATTTTGGGGGATGTAATGATTAAAGTAAAAGAATATAATAATGAATTTGAAGTGTTACAAAAAATTAATATGATGAATGAAGATGAATTAAAACAATATAGACTTAGAAACAAAGAACATAATGAAAAGATACAAAGAAGAACAGTAAGAAATTTTATAAGTGAAACAATAAAAAGATGCATAGATATATTAGCTGGATTGATTGGTACAATAATATTAATACCACTAACAATATTAGTATGGATAATGAACAAAATAAACAGAGAAGAAGGACCAATATTTTATGACCAATTAAGAATCGGAAAAAATGGAAAAATATTTAAGCTTTATAAATTTAGAAGTATGGTAGTAGGAGCAGATAGTATATTACAAGAATACCTAGAAAAACATCCTAAGGAAGCAGAAGAATATGCAAAAAATAAAAAATTAAAGAATGACCCAAGAATAACAAAAACCGGAAAAATATTAAGAAAAACTTCATTAGATGAATGGCCACAATTTGTTTCAATATTAACATCAAACATGTCATTAGTAGGACCACGACCATATTTACCAAAGGAAAGAGAAGACATGGGAGAATACTACGAATACATAATAAAAGTAAAACCAGGACTAACAGGCCCTTGGCAAGTAGCTGGAAGATCAAATTTGACATTTGAAGACAGATTAAAGCTGGATGAAGAATATGCAAGTAGATGTGGAAATAAAAGAGATATATCAATAATATTGAAAACAATTGAGAGAGTATTAAAAAAAGAAGGGGCAATTTAACGTGAAAGATATAAAAATAATAGTTGCGGCACATAAAAAATATCAGATGCCAAAAGATGATATGTATATCCCAGTACAAGTAGGAGCTGAAGGAAAAGAAAAAATAGAGGAATACAAACAAGACAACGAAGGAGAAAATATATCAAATAAAAATGCATATTATTGCGAATTAACAGGTTTATATTGGGCATGGAAAAATCTTGAGGCTGATTATATAGGCCTTGCTCACTATAGAAGACATTTTACAAAAAAAGTTAAAATCCCAAAAAAAGAAAAAGAAAAATTTGAGATTGTTTTATCTCAAAAAGAGACAGATAATATACTAGATAAAGCAGATGTGATTTTACCACAAAAAAGAAAATACTACATAGAAAATATGTATGATCATTATAAACACACATTATATATAGAACCACTTGATGAAACTAGAAAAATTATAGAAGAGAAGTATCCAGAATATTTAGAAGAATTTGAAAAATTGCATCAAAGAACTTCAGCTCACATGTTTAATATGCTTATAATGAAAAAAGAAATATTAAATGATTATTGCAACTGGCTTTTTGATATTTTATTTGAACTTGAGAAAAGAGTAGATAGTTCACAATATGATACATTTCATAGTAGATTTTATGGCAGAGTTTCTGAACTATTACTTGATGTTTGGATTAATAAAAATGGAATTAAGTATGAGGAAGTTAAAGTTATTGATATGCAAAATGTTAATTGGTTCAAAAAAGTTTTTTCTTTTTTGAAAGCTAAGTTTACTGGAAAAAAATATGAAAAGAGTTTTTAGTATGGAAAAAAAGAATGATTTAAGAAAATTACAGCTTGAGGAATTACAAATATTAGAAGAATTTATAAAAGTATGTAATGAAAATAATTTAAAATATTATATGTTAGGTGGAACATTATTAGGAGCAATAAGACATAAAGGATTTATTCCTTGGGATGATGATGTGGATGTGGCAATGCCAAGAAGTGATTATGAAACTTTTTTACAAATGTCAGGAAAAAAGTTGGATAATGAATTTGAACTTGTTACTTATAAAAATAATAAAAATTATAGATATCCATGGGCAAGAATGATAACTCATAATATGAAGATAATAAATCATATGGCTAATAAACCAAGGGTGGAATATGCATGGATTGATATAATACCATTGGATGGATTCCCAGATAAAGGAATAAAAAGAAATCTACATAAAATAAAATTAAGCTTTTGGTGGAATTTAAATCAAATAATACAATTTGATGAGCTAGTAGATCAAAAAAGAAAACGTAGTATAGTGGGAAAATGCTTTTTAAAATTAGCATCTATATTTAAGTGGATAGGAAAATTAATTGATTATAGAATATGTTTAGAAAATTTAAATAAAATACTAATGAAATATCCATATGAAATTAATTCAAAAGAAATAATTAATTATTTAGCGGCTTTTGGATTCAAAGAAACTTTTAAAAGGGAAAGCTTTTCAGAGAGTAAAGATTATGAATTTGAGGGAAAACAAATAAGTGGACCAATAGATTATGATTCTGTATTGACTACGATTTATGGAGATTATATGAAATTACCACCAATAGAAGAAAGAAATAAACATCATGCAGAAATTGTAACAAATGAGGGAGGAAAAGAAAAATGTTAAATTTTACAGTAGGACCTGTACAAAGTGATGAAGTAGTAAGAAATATTGGAGCTCAACAAATTCCATATTTTAGAACACAAGAATTTTCAAATATTATGTTTGAAAATGAAAAATTAATGAAAGAATTTACTGATGCAGAAAATACATCTAAAGTTGTTTTTTTAACTGGTTCGGGAACAGCATCAATGGAAGCGTCTGTTATGAATACTTTAAATAAAAATGATAAAGCATTGATAGTAAATGGGGGAAGTTTTGGCAATAGATTTGTAAAATTATGCCAAATATATGATATACCTCATGATGAAATTAAATTAGAAACAGGAAAAAATTTAACTAAAGATATATTAAGTAAGTATGATAATAAGGGATATACTGCATTTTTGATAAATGTACATGAAACATCTACAGGTGTATTATATGATATGAAGTTGGTAAGTGAATTTTGCAAAAAAAATAAATTATTTTTAATAACTGATTGTATAAGTTCTTTCTTGGCAGACGAATTTAGTATGAAATCAATTGGAGCAGATGTAATGATTACGGGTTCACAAAAAGCATTGGCATGTCCTCCTGGAATTTCAATATTGGTTTTGTCTGAAAGGGCTGTAAATAGAATAGAAAAAAATCAAGTTAAATCAATGTACTTTGATTTAAAGGATGCATTAAATAACGCAAAAAGAGGACAAACACCATTTACACCTGCAGTTGGAATATTGTTACAAATAAATGCAAGACTAAATGAAATAAAAGATAATGGTGGTGTAGAATATGAAAATAAAAGGATTGCATCGATAGCAAAAGATTTTAGAGACAAAATACAAAAAGAAAATTTTCCATTTGAATATGTTTCTGAATCAATGTCAAATGCAGTAACATCAATACATCCTTATACAAAATCTGCAAATGATATATTTACAATATTAAAAGATGAATATAATATTTGGGTATGTCCAAATGGAGGAGAACTTAAAGACAAAGTTTTTAGAGTAGGGCATATTGGAAATTTGACTAAAAAAGACAATGATGTATTGATAGATGCTTTTAAAAATATGAGAGAAAGGGGATTATTATAATGAAAGTTTTATTACTAGCAGCTGGAAGGGGTACTAGAATAAGTAGATATCTTTCAGGAAATCCTAAGTGTACAGTTAATATTGGAGATGAAAAACTAATTCAATATACAATAAAAATGTTAAACAAAAAGGGAATTACTGATATTGCTATGGTACTTGGATACAGAGCAGATGTAATTAAAGAAGCTTTAAAAGATTATAATATAAAATTTTATTATAATCCATTTTTTGATGTAACTAATTCAATTGCATCAGCATGGTTTGCAAAAGATTTTATATGCAATGATGATATTTTAATAATGAATGCTGATGTTTTTTTAGAAGAAGACTTAATAGACTATATTTTAACAAAAAAAGATTCACCTATAATGTATGCTGATGGTTCAAGAAAAGAAGAAGCAGACTATAAATTTAAATACAAAGATGGTATATTGTTAAAATATGGAAAAGAATTAGAAGGCGACGACATATCAGGCGAATATGTTGGAATTGGACAATTTAGCAAAGAATTCATATCTGAATTTAATGTTAAATTAGAAGAAATGATAAATAACCAACAACATAGTGTATGGTGGGAAAATGTAATATATGAACTTTCAAAAAATCAACCAATTAAAGTAGAGGATATAGCTGGGAAGTTTTGGGCTGAAGTTGATTATATAGAAGATTATGAAAGAATATTAAAATTTAAAGGATTAACTTTAAATTTAGATGAAATTTAGGAGAAAAATATGGAACTATTATCATTAAAGGAAATGCAAAAAGTTAATTTAGAAATGCTTCATGAATTTGATGAAATTTGTAAAAAAAACAATTTATCATATACATTAGGAGGAGGAACACAGTTAGGTGCTGTAAGGCATCATGGTTTTATTCCTTGGGATGACGACATAGATCTTAATATGACAAGACCAGAATATGAAAAATTAATGGAATTGTATGAAAAAAATGAATTAAAATTACCAAGAAATCGCGAATTAATTTCAAATAGAAATAATACATTTTCGAGACATTATGCTAGATATATAAGACATGACATAAAGAGGTTAACGACATATGCTGAAGAAGAAGATTGTCCATATATCGGAATAGAAATATTTGTTGAGGATGGTGTATATTCTAATAAATTTCTTTTTACATTACAAACCTTAAGAATTAAATTTGTTAGAAAATTATTATTAATTAGTTTATCAAAACCTAATATAAGTCAAAAAGGAAGAACAGTAGCAATTATAAAAAATATTATTAGACCGATTTTGAAGAAAATAGGAAGTATGAATATATCTAGACATTTAGAAAATATATGCAAAGAAGTAAAATTTGAAAAAGCTAAGTATGTTGCAGGTCTAAATGGAATGTATGGTAAAAAAGAAATATGGTTAAAAGAGGAAATGATGCCAATTATCTATTTGGATTTTGAAGATGGCAAATTCCCTTGTTACAAAAATTATGATAAATATTTATCAAATTTATATGGAAATTATATGGTATTACCACCAGAAGGAAAAAGACAACCACATAATGATAAAGGATATAGAATAGAGATATAGGAGAATAATATGGAAAAAATATTAACAATATCAATAGCTGGATATAATGTAGAAAAATATATAAAAAATACATTAGATTCACTATTAATAAACAAAATAGAAGACTTAGAAATATTAGTAGAGGATGATGGAGGATCAGATAATACCGCTAATATTGTTATGGAATATGAAAAAAAATATCCTGATATAATAAGATTAATACATAAAGAGAACGGGGGATATGGCTCAACTATAAATAAAAGCATAGAAATAGCAAGGGGAAAATATTTTAAACAATTAGATGGTGATGATTGGTATGACACAGAAAGCTTAAAAAAAATCTTAGAATTATTAAGAAATATAGATTCAGATGTTGTATATACACCTTATAAAGAGTTTTACGAAAATAGAAAAGAATATGTATTACAAGATTTTTTTGATAAGGAAATTCAAAAAGAATATAATATTGAAGATGTTATATTGGAAAGTAAACATTATTTGAATATGTATACACTATGTTATAAAACAAAACTTTTAAAACAAAGTAAAATAAAATTATTAGAAAAATGTTTTTATACAGATACCCAATATGCAATGTATCCAATAGCTACAGCCAATACTATATATATAACACATTATCCTCTTTATATTTATCGCCTTGGAGATGAAGGACAAAGTGTTAGCCTAAACGGATATATAAAACATTATAAAGATCATGTCAAAGTTTCAAAAGACATTATTGATTTTTATAATAAAAATGAAATAAGCAATAAAAAACAAAAATATATTTTAGATTATTCTGTAAAACATATTTCAAATACAATTTCAGGCTTTTATATGGTGTTAGATTCTACAAAAGAAAATTTAAAACAAATTAAAGAATTTGAAAAATATGTTTTAGAAAAAAATAGTTTTATTTATGAAAAGATGGCAATACAAAGTAGAATAATTAAAATTTTACGAAAAACTAACTATAATTATGTTTTATATGTAATTATATCAAAAATGAAAAAGCAAAAAATGAAAAATCGATATAAATAAATTATATAGAAGGAGGAAACATAATATATAAATATTATGTAAAAAGTGATGAATATAGCTATAATATTTGCTGGTGGAGTTGGAAAAAGAATGAAAACAAATGGGATTCCAAAGCAATTTTTAAAAATAGATGAAGTACCAATAATAATACATACATTAAATATTTTTGAAGAAACAAAACAAATAGATGCTATAGTAATAGCATGTTTAGAAACACATATTGATTATTTGAAAAAATTAATAAGTGAGTATAAAATTTCAAAAGTTAGTGCAGTTGTACCAGGTGGAAAAACAGGACAAGAATCAATTATAAAAGCATTAAAAGAAGCTGAAAAAATAAGTAATACAGAAAGCGATATTGTATTAATACATGATGGAGTAAGACCAATAATTGATAGTGAATTAATTAATAGAAACATAGAAGCAACAAAAAAATATGGAACAGCTATAACTTGTTTAAAACAAAGGGAAACGACTATTATTTCAAAATCTCATGAAAATATAGAAGAGATAACTAACAGAGAAGATACGTATGTAGCACGAGCACCACAAACATTTTATTTAAATGATATAATGGATGCAGAAAAAAAATCACTAGAAAATAATGATATTGATTGTATTGATTCATGTAGTGTAATGAAAAAATATGGAAAATATAAAATGCCACATATAATACAATGCAACAATGATAATATAAAGGTAACAACTCCAGAAGATTATTATATTGCAGAAGCCTTAATAAGGCAAAGAAAAAATAAAGATATATGGGGGATTTAAAATGAATTCTATTTTAAAAGAGGATTTACAAGATATAGTAAATTCATCATTAATAAATTGGGAAGAATTGAGAAATAAAACAATTTTAATAACTGGTGCAACGGGTTTAATTGGATCAATTTTGACAAAGGCACTAATAATAAAAAATTCTACAGATAACTTGAATTTAAATATGGTTTTATTAATTAGAAAAAAAGAGGAAGCAGAAAAAATATTTGGAAAAAATAAATATATATCATATATTGTTTCAAGTGTAGAAGAATATATACCACGAAATATAAAAATAGACTATATTATACATGGTGCATCTCCAACAAAATCAAAATTTTTTGTTAATAATCCAGTTGAAACGATGGATATTTCAATATTAGGAACAAAAAGAATATTAGAACAGGCTAGAATTTCCAAAATAAAATCAGCAGTATATTTATCATCTATGGAAATGTATGGAAATATGGATTCGGTAAATGTTGAAGAAAAAGATCAAGGATTTATAAATCCATTAAAAGAAAGAAGTTCATATTCTCAAAGCAAAAGAACATGTGAATTATATAGTTATTGCTATTATAAAGAATATGATGTACCTATAAAAATTGCAAGAATAGCCCAAACTTTTGGAGCTGGTGTTAGTAAAAAAGAAAATAGAGTATACAAAATTTTTGCAGATGCAATCTTAAATGAAAAAGATATAATATTGAAATCGGAAGGTTCTACAATAATTAATTTTTCTTATACAACAGATACAGTTATAGGAATATTGTATATCTTATTAAATGGAAAAGATGGAGAAGCATATAATTTAGTTTCTGATAAAACAAATATGACAATTTTAGAAAGTGCAAAATGGCTTGCTGATAAATATGGAAATGGAAAAATAAACGTCAAAGTAGAAATACCAAAAGAAAATGCTGGATTTGCTCCAATTAATAAAATGATATTAAGTAATAAAAAATTAAAAAAATTAGGATGGAATTATAAATATAATTTAAAACAAGGATATGAAAGATTATTATTATATCTAAAAGAAGAAAATGAAAAATAATATAGAATAGGAGAAAAAAATGATATATGTATTATTAATTTGTTTAAGCATATTGCTAATTGGAAGTTTTATATTAAATAAAAAAGATATAATATCACCCTCGGTAACATTTTGTGCATCATTTTGTTTTTCATGTATTTGGGCAGCAATTTATGCAAAAAAATGGGAGTTAGAATTACATTCAAACACCTTTTTTGTCATTGTTGGAGGTGTTATTGAATTTGTAATTATTTCTTTTTTTATACAATGTATGTTTAGTTTTTGTGCAAAAAAAAGTGAAGCATACCAAAAGGTTAAATTAAAAAAAATAGAAATAAATTCATTTAAGAAAATATCCTTTTTAGTATTTTGTATTCTCACATTTATATACACAATTTATGCTATAGTAAAAGTGACAGATGGAAACTTTGGAAATATAGGTGCAGCTTTGGACAAATATAATAGTATGCTAAAATTTAGTAAAGAGCCAGTAGTGTTACCAAAAGTATTAAATTTATTTAGATATAGTATTAAAGGAGCAGGATACTGGTTTATATATGTTATAATAAACAATTACTTGGTAGATAAGAAAATAGATTTTTTATCTATACTTATTGTAATAATGAGTATGGCATGTGAATTAGCAACAGGAAGTAGAGGAGGAGCAATGAATATGGGATTCGCATTTGTAGCTATATTTTTTACATTATTAAATAAAAAAAACAATTTTGTTAAATCTATAAATTTTAAAACAATAATATTAATTGTTTTGATTGGTAGCATATCATTAATTACATTTCAAACAGTAGGAACTTTATTAGGAAGAAAAGCATCATCCAGTTCTTCTGTGGTTGCAATGAAAACTACAGATTATTTGGCAGTATATTGTGGAGCAGAAATAAAAAATTTAGATATGTTTTTACAAGAAGAGCATATTAAAAATAATACAATATGGGGCAGTCAAACCTTTGTATCTGTGATTAGGTGGTTAGGACCTAGATTTGGAGTAAAAAACTATTATTATGCATTAGATTTACCTTTTAGAAAGGTAAACGGATTTTCATTAGGAAATGTTTGCACAACATTTTATCCATATATATATGATTTTGGATATTTTGGAGAGGTAGTACTTGTAGGAGGAATGGCTATTATTGTACAATGTATTTATGAAATTTGTAAGAGAAAAAAATTTAAAAATGTACCACTGATATCAGTATTAATGTATGGTTATATTTATAGTTCAATAATATTGTCTTTCTTTTCAAATAAATTTTATGAAAATACATTTACGAGAAATGCATTGATAGTAATTCCAATATCTTGGATTGCTTATGAAATCTTATTTTGTAAAATAGTATTTAATAAAAAAGATGAAATAAAATATTTAAGCAATAATGTAGATATAAATAATGAGATAATCAATAATGAAAATAAAAATTCTTAATGAAAGGAAAATTGTATATATTTAAATTTTAATATAAATATGAAAATATATGAGAATAAAAGAATTATGAATAGTAAAGAATCAATAGCAAAAAATTATATATATAATTTAGTTTATCAAATATTGTTATTAATATTACCACTAATTACAACACCATATATCTCTAGAGTATTGGGAGCTGAAAATATAGGAATTTATAGTTATACAATATCAATAGCAACATATTTTATATTGTTTGGCTCTTTAGGAATAGCATTATATGGACAAAGAGAAATTGCATATAACCAAAAAAATAAAAAAATGTATAGTATGACATTTTGGGAAATAATTTCTTTAAGAATAATAACTATGTCTATATCAGTTATAATCTTCTATATTATATTTGTAAATGGAAATCAATATCAAATGTACTATAAAATTCTGATTTTAGAAATAATTGGAAATTGCATAGATATAAGTTGGTTTTTTCAAGGATTAGAAGAATTTAAAAAGACCGTTACTAGAAACATAATAATAAAATTGGTAAGTGTTATATGTATTTTTATATTTATAAAAGATAAAAATGATTTATATTTATATTTTTGGATATATGTACTTTCAACTTTAATCGGAAATAGCTCATTGTGGCTATATTTACCAAAATTTTTAGACAAGATAGAATTAAAGCAACTACATATTTTTAGACATATAAAACCAACAATATCATTATTTATACCACAAATTGCAATACAAGTATATACATTATTAGATAGAACAATGGTAGGAGCAATTATAAGTGATAAGTCTGAAGTTGGATATTATGATCAAGGACAAAAAATAGTAAAAATGATTTTAGCCATTATTACATCAATGGGAACAGTAATGTTACCAAGAATTGCAAATACATTTGCAATTGGTGAAAAAAATAAAGTTATAAGATATATGGAAAAGTCATTCAATCTAGTGTTTACGTTAGCATTTCCATTAATTTTTGGAATTATAGCTGTATCAAAATCTTTTGTTCCAATATTTTTTGGACCAGGATATGATAAAGTGGCTATACTAATTACTGTTATTAGTCCAATAATTTTATTGATAGGAATAAGTAATGTAACAGGAACACAATATTTACTACCGACAATGAGACAAAAAGAATACACAATTTCAGTAGTTTCCGGTGCTATAATAAATTTTATAATGAATATGTGCTTAATTTGGAATTATGGAGCAATAGGAGCATCAATAGGAACGGTTGTAGCAGAAACAACAGTTACATTAATACAAATTTATTTTTTAAAAGAAGAAATTGATTTTAAAGAAATATTTAAAAAAACACAAAATTATATAATCTCTTCATTAATAATGTTTTGTGCATGCTTAGTTATAGGAAAAATAATTAAAGATAATTTGGTTTCAACAATTGTGCAAGTGGTAACAGGAATGATTGTGTATGGTATAGTATTATTAATATTAAAAGATAATTTTATAATAGAAATAATAAATAAGTTTATAAAAAAAGGAGGAAAGAATGGAACAAAATAAAACATTAAAAAAACGTATTAATTATATAGATATTGCAAGAGGAATTGCTATTGTACTAATGGTTATTGGACATGTTGTCTCTGGATATAAAAGAGCAATTATCTTTTCTTTCCATATGCCATTATTTATAATCATTAGTGGGTTCTTTTTTAAACCAGGACGAAATCTAAAAGAGGAAATTACAAATATATTTAAAAAATTAATAATTCCATATATAGTATCAATAATAATTATTCATATAGTGAGAGCTCTAGTAATTGGTGAGAATATAAATATATTAAATATATTAGAACAAATAATTTTAGCATATTCTAATAAAAAAACCTTTTTTCAAGACGTAGAAACAGTTGGTGTATTATGGTTTATTCCATTTTTGGCCATGTGCAAAATTATATTTTGGAGTATAAATAAAATTTCTAAGAATAATGAAGGAATAAAGGCTTGCCTATGTCTAATATGTACTATGGTTGGAATATTATTAGGAAAAAAGGAAATTTATCTTCCATGGAGTTTTGATATAGTATTAGCATCAACAATCTTTTATTATATAGGATATTTTATGAAAAAAAATGAAGTATTAGAAGAAATATTAGAGAATTATAAAATTTTATTATGCATAGTAGTATTGTATATAGTAGGTGCAATGTTTGGATATATAGAGCTTGCAATAAGAAAATATCCTTTTGGACTTATATGCTATATAACAGCAATAAGTGGAACAATAATTGTATTTAAGATTTCAAAAATAATTGAAGAAATATCAAAAATTTTGACAAAAATTCTTTGTTGGTATGGAAAAAATTCAATGTACATTCTTTGTACGCATTTTTTAGAGATGGGCATTATCCCTTATAATAGTATTGGAATTACTGAAAAATGGAAGCTAATAATTGTAAAATTAATTATAGTGACACTTATTACATATGGATATACAAGTTTAGTTAAAATAATAAAAAGGAGAAAAGTAATATGAAATATGATTATTTAATAGTAGGCTCAGGCCTATTTGGTTCAATATTTGCCTATGAGGCAAACAAAAAAGGAAAAAAATGCTTAGTAATAGACAAGCGTTCACATATTGGGGGGAATATTTATACAGAAAATGTATCTGGAATAAATGTACATAAATATGGAGCACATATATTCCATACAAGCAATAAAGAAGTATGGAATTATATACAACAATTTGCGGAATTTAATAGATATACAAATTCACCAGTAGCAAGATATAAAGATGAATTATACAATATGCCATTTAATCTAAATACATTTTCACGTATGTTTAACTTAATAACACCTCAAGATATAGAGAAAAAACTTGATGAAGAAAGAAAAGAAGGACTAGAAAAATTAAATGGAAAAGAACCATCTAATCTAGAGGAACAAGCTATATCTTTAGTTGGAACAACAGTATATGAAAAATTAATAAAAGGTTACACAGAAAAACAATGGGGGATGCCTTGTACTGAACTACCTTCATTTATTATTAAAAGACTTCCAGTAAGAATGATTTATGACAATAACTACTTTAATGATAAATATCAAGGTATTCCAATAGGTGGATATACACAAATAATAGAAAAAATGTTAGACGGAATAGATGTAAAATTAAATTATGACTTCTTTGAACATAGAGAAGAATTGGAAAATATAGCAGATAAAATAGTATTCACAGGGCAAATTGATAAATATTATGATTATAAATTTGGACAACTTGAATATAGAAGTGTAAGATTTGAAACAGAAGAATTAGACATAGACAATTATCAAGGAAATGCAGTTGTAAATTATACAGATAGAGAAGTACCATATACTAGAATAATAGAACATAAACATTTTGAACAAGGAAAACAACTAGGAAATGAAGTGACAGAAGGACCATCAGTAGGCAAGACAATTATTTCTAAAGAATATTCAGACAAATGGGATTCTTCAAAAGAACCTTATTATCCAATAAATAATGAGAAAAATAATGAACTTTATGCAAAATATGAGAATTTGGCAAAAGAAGATAATAAAGTTATTTTTGGTGGAAGACTGGGACAATATAAATATTATGATATGGATAAAGTAATAATTGAAGCTTTACAATGTGTTAATAAAGAAATATATTAAAATAAAGATGTATTAGTATAATATTTACAGGAGGACAATCTTGAAAACAACAATAATCAGAACAATTTTAATAATTTTGCTTGGTCTAACATTCATATCAATATTCAACTTTTCAAACCAAGGAGGAACAGAATCAAGTGGACTAAGCAGAAAAGTAGCAAGAACAATAATAGACATATTACCACAAACCAAAAAACTAAATGAACAAGCCAAAAACGAAGCAGTAGAAAAATCACAAACAATAATAAGAAAAGGTGCACATCTATCAATATATGCGTTAGTAGGACTACTAATGATGAATCTTATGTGTACATACAAAATTAGTAATAAAAATAAATTTTTAATAACCATTTTAGTAGGAATTATATATGCCTCCTCAGACGAAATACATCAAAGCTTTATACCAGGAAGAACAGCAGCATTTACAGATGTCTGCATTGACACATGTGGAGCAATATTGGGAAGCTTGATTGCCTTTGGGTGTATAGATTGTTATATAAAATTAAAGAAAAAAATATAATAAAAAAAGACAACTTTTTATTTATGTACAGTACAAGAAAATATTTGGTTCAGTACATAAATTGATAAGGTTGTTTTTCTTTTTTGCAAAAATTGTATAAATTTAATTACAGGAATTTAAAATAGTTCATTTTTCTCTTGACAACTATCAATTGATAGTTTATAATAAGAATATAGAAGAATGAGAAAAAGGAGTTATAAAAGTGGCAAATGGATATATACTAAGCAAAGGAGCAGTTAATATATTCTTGACAGAATTAAAAACAATCCTAAGCAGAAAAGATTCAGAATTAATTATAATAGAAAGAAAAGACAAAAAAGAACGGATATAACTTAACAGATTGCAGAGCTGAATTAGGGATAGATAACAATGATATAAAAGAATATTTAAAAGGATTAACAGTACAAAATTATATTGAAACATGCAACGACGAAAAAAATAAAAAGTCAAGAGCATATTATATATTTGGAATAGACATAAAAAATAAAGAAATATATATAAAAATAAAAATACAAAGCTATGATAAAAAAATAGTATTATGCATGTCTTTTCATTATGCAGAATACAAACTAAAATTCCCATATAAATAAGGAGGAATAAGTATGGAAAATAAAATTAAGATATTAGGTAAAGAAAAAATGTTTTGCTCTATATGTGAAGAAGAACATGAAGTTGAGTTAATTGAAAAAGAAAAAGAAACAATAATTAAGGGGAAAAAAATAACATATAAAGAAAGATTTTATAGATGCAATAAATATAAAGAAGAAAATACATTTCAAAATGGAGAATTATGGAATGAAGGACTAATAAATAGTTTGGATTCATATAGAAAATTAGAAGAATTATTAACTTCAAAAGAAATAAAACAAATAAGAAACAAATACAAAATAACACAACTAGAAATGGCAAAATTACTTGGAGTAGGAGACGTAACAGTAACAAGATACGAAACAAAACAAATACAAGACGAAGCACATGACAAAATAATGAGGTTAATAGACGAAAACGCTCTAATAGCATTAGAATATCTAGAAAACAACAAAGAAAGTTTTCAAAAAGGAGAAAGATACGAAACAATAGAAAACAACATAAAAACAGTAATATTTAAAGAAACACTAAGTTACTTAAATAAACAAGAAATAGAAGCAAAATATGTAGACTACTCAGAAAAAAATATCGAAAACGGAAACAACGAACTAAAAATAAAAACAACAGAAACAATAATAAATTACATTTCTCAAAACTATCCTAATTTATATAAAGTTAAGCTAATGAAACTTTTATGGTATATAGACACTATTGCATACAAAGAAAATGAAAAAAGTTTAACAGGCTTGGTGTATTCTCATAAAAAAATGGGTGCAGTTCCAATTGCATATGATGAACTATTAAAATTACCATCAATTAAAGTAGAAGAAGAAATAATGGACAAAGAAAATTATTCTGTATGTTATCATATATTACCAAATGAAAATTATAAACCTAAAGTTCATTTAACTGAGAAAGAAAAGGAAATTTGTGATAGAGTAATTAATAAATTTAAGAATTTTACAACTAAGGAACTTGTTGACTATATGCATAAGGAAAAAGCATATACAGATACAAAGCCAAATGAGGTTATAGATTTTAGTTATGCAAAATTTGTTGAGATATAAAAGCAAAAACTAATTATAGAAAAAATCTATAGTTAGTTTTTTTCTATAATTAAAAGCCCAAAAACAAAAAAATGAAAAATATTCTTCCAAAAATTGACAAATTTCTAATAAAGGTATATTATAACTACAACAATGAAACAAAGACATAGCAAGTTTCAAAAAAGCAAAAACACTAGGTTTGTACCTTTGGAAAGGAATTATATAAAAAATGGAAAAAGAAGATAAAAAAGCAAAAATAAAAGAAAAAGCCAAAAACATAGCACTATGGGCAATAAGCATATTCTTTATATTAGGATTTATAATTTATTTTAAAGAAATACCAATACCATCAATAGGAATACTAATAGCGGGAATAATGCTATTACCGCCAGTAAGCAAAGAAATAAAAAAGAAACTACAAGAAAAAGACCATAAATATACGGTAATAAAAAATATATTTATTCTAACTTTATTCGCAATATTTATGGCAAATTTTCCAAATGATAACACAACAACACAACAAGTAAATGCAAATGCAATAGAAAACACAACTATAACACAAAGTACAACAGGCATAAATGAAATTAATACAAATGAAATACTAAACGAAGCCAAAATAGAAGAAATAGCAGAAAAAAGTGGGACATATACAGGTGACGTCAAAAATGGCCAAAAAGAAGGAAATGGAACATTTAAATGGAGTGATGGAGCCGTATACGAAGGTGAATGGAAAAACAACCAGATAAATGGAAAAGGAAAGCTAACAATACCAGACAAAGGAACATACGAAGGTTACTTTGAAAATGGTCAAAAAGAAGGACAAGGAAAATACACATTTGCAAACGGCGACATATATGAAGGCAATTTTTCAAAAGACAAAATGTCAGGACAAGGCAAGTATACATTCAAAAACGGAGATACATATTCAGGCGAATTTTCAAATAACCAATTTAATGGAAAAGGAACATACACAATTAACGGAAAAGCATATACAGGAACTTGGAAAAACAACGAATACAAAAAATAATTTATAAGTTGTGCGGGCTTGCACACGTATTTGATTAAAAAATAATTAGAAGTAATTTTAGGGGGAAGTTATGGAAGAAGGAAAAGAAAAACTAATTCCAAAAATAAATAAAAAAATAAGCGATTTCTTATACGAAGAAGAAGGAAACATAAGTAGAGGAAAAATTTTAACAGTAGGCTCATTATTATTAATAGCAGGAATACTATTTGCAGACGAAGTATATGGAGCACACAGGTCACATTCATCACACTCTTCGCACTCATCACACTCATCATCGAGCTACTCAGGACATGGAAGCCATGAAAGTCACCAAAGCCATCAAAGTCATCAAAGTAGTAGCACGCATAGTAGCCATAGTAGTAGTACACACAGCAGTCATAGTAGTTCAGCAGCAACATCAAGTGGAACAACAAAATCAGTAGTACCATCAACAACAAATACGACAACACCAGCAACAACAAATACTGCTCCAGCAAGCACTACAAAGGTACCTGTAGTTACAGAAACAACACCAACATTCCAAAAGCCACAAATACCACCAGCAACACCAACAATAGAATAGGAGAATTAAATGGACAAGTTATATAAAATAAAAGATAATTATGCAGAAATTTTATTAAATTCAAAATTATATCCAATAATAGCAATAAAAAAGGCACTAAGCAATTATTTAGAAGATACATATGTCAAAATGGATTATAAAGATGAACAAACAATAAAAATAGAGATGGTTTTAAAAGAAGAAGCAAAAGAAGATTTAGAAAAAATAATAGGCGAATTATATAATGAATTATTTAATGAAACACTTAGATACGAAATATCAGTAGAAACAAAAAATTTAAGAGAGCTAATTGTAGGAAGAGCACTATATACAACCTGTATAGACACAGAGACAGAGCAAGAAAAAAATGAAGAAAACGAGAAAATAGAAGAAACTTTAGAAGATTACAATATAGATGATATAGCAACAAATTGGTTTGATAAATCTGAAAAAAAATAGGAGAAGAGATGTTACCATATATACAAAGTATAATAGCGATAATACTAGGAATAGTATCATCAATAACAGATTTAAAAAATAAAAAAATATATAACAAAAACATACTAATAGCACTTGGAATAAGTGCTATTAGTTATGCAGTATGTTTTAAGCAAATTGAAATAAATTATATACCAAATTTTATTATCAACTTAGTAATTACAATAGTAATATCATTCACATTTTATTATTTCAAAATTTGGGCAGCAGGTGATGCAAAATTGTTTTTAGCAATAACATTTATGATACAATACGAAATATATGAAGTAGAAACAACAAATGTATTTCCAGCATTAAATTTACTAATAATAATCTTTTGTGTGGCATTTATATATGTATTTCTAGAAACCATTTTTTTATGGGTCAAAGATAAACAAAGGTTAGAAAGATTAAAACCATCTAGCTTTGATAAAGAAGATATAAAAGAATTTGTAATACAATATTTGTTAGGATATTTTATAATAATTTTTATAAACAATATTTTAAATAAATTTTTTATAGAGTTTAGAATAAGTAATCAAGGCCTTATATTGTTATGCAATATGCTTATACTAATTTTTGTATATAGAATTATAAAAACGAAAAAAACAAGCATGATTGTAGCCGGAATCTTTTTAGTAGCAAATGTAATTTATTATTTAATATTTGGATTTCAAATATATGCTATAAATTTAAAAATGTTGTTACTAGTATTTGTAATTATGCTATTTAGAAGAGTATCAGAAAAATACAATTATGAAGAAATAAAAATAAGTGATTTAAAACCAAGAATGATATTGTCATATGGAAGTGTATTAAGATTTTACAGTTCGAGAGTTAAAGGATTGCCTAAAAATACGACAGAAACAACAGATTCTAGATTAACAGAAGAACAGGTAGAAAGCATAAAAAGATGGAGTAAAACATTAAAAGGAACAGAAACAATTGTTATTGTAAAACATATGCCATTCGCACCATTTATGCTTGTAGGTGAAATATTATTTTTTATATTGAGATTATATAGTTAGGAATAGCAGTTGAAAATATAACTTTTTAACCAAATTTGTAGCCAAATGAGAGGATGAGATTATATGCAAAATAGACCATTTATATTAAAAGGAAATATAAGTATAAAAAATGAAGATGAATATATAATAGGAAAAATTATAAAAAACAAAAATGTAGAAGAAAAACAAGAATACATACAAATATTAGACAATCAAAATATCAACCAATATCAAAGTGGATATAAAGGATACATTTTTGAAGACAAGCCACAAAACATAAAATTAGAAAACATAAATAATTGCTACAATGTAGAAGGTTTTAATACATTAATAGACTATGATGTTGTAGAAATAATAAATAACAAAAATATACGAGTATTATATAGAGACGATTCAGAAGACAATGCGATTGTAGTAACTAATCAATGTAATTCAAATTGCATTATGTGTCCAGACTCAGATGTGGTCAGAAATACAAGAGAAAATCCAAATATAAAAAAGATAATTGAACAAATCCATTGCATACCAGATGATACAAAACATATTACAATAACAGGTGGAGAGCCTGGAATATTAAAAGATGATTTATTCAAAGTTTTAGCAGAGTGCAAAAAATGTCTTCCAGAAACTGAATTTTTATTTTTATCAAATGGAAGAGTATTTTCAAATACTGAATATGTTAATAAATTTAAAGAAAATATACCAGAATTTATTAGAGTTGCAATACCGGTTTATGCTGATAACAGTGAATTACACGATAGTATTACAAGAGCAAATGGAAGTTTTAAACAAAGCATTTGCGGAATTAAAAAGTTGCTAGAAAGAAATATAGATATAGAAATTAGAATTGTTGTCACAAAAATGAATTATAAATATTTAAATGATATTGCAAAATTTATTGTAAAAGAGATACCAGATGTAAAAATGGTAAATATTATGGCATTAGAAATGACAGGAAATGCTTATAAAAACAGAGAAAATATTTGGATTAATTTTGATAAAGTAAATAAATATTTATATGATGCATGCTTGACAATAATAGAAGCGGGAATAATAGTAAATCTATATAATTTTCCATTATGTAATATTGATGAGAGATTGTATAGTATTGCTCATAAAAGTATTAGTGATTATAAAGTTAGATTTAAAGAAGAATGTGAGAATTGTAAAGTAAAGAAAAATTGTGGTGGATTTTTTAATTCAACAATAAATGTAAAAGAAATAGAAATAAATCCGATTTTATAAGAACATCAGAGCCAATGAGAATATCTGTAATCAAAAATAGTTTAGAAAAAGAAATGAGGTAGCATATGTACAAACTAAATTACTTTAATTTTAAAGAAAGAAAAAATAATTATTTAATAACAAATGATATGGGAAAATTTGCATTTGTACCAAAAAATGAATTTAAACAACTAATAAAAAAAGAAAAATTAAGTGAAGATACATATAATGAATTAATTGAAAAAAGTTTCATATATGAAGGTAGTGATGAGGTTTTTGCAACAGATGCATCTTTAAAGGTAAGAAAACAAAAAGAATATTTGTTAGTACCAACAACATTACATATATTTGTTGTTAGTAAAAATTGTAATTTTAATTGTATATATTGCCAAGCTGGAAATTTGAATCAAAAAGAAAATTATAAGATGACAAAAGATACAGCTAAAAAGGCTGTAGATATAGCTTTACAGTCACCTAGTGATTATCTTACTTTTGAATTTCAAGGAGGAGAGCCATTAACTAATTTTGATGTCATAAAATACATAATAGAATATTCAAAAGAAGCGGGAAAAGAAAAACACATTGAGTATAATTTGGTATCCAATTTAACATTACTTACTGATGAAATGATGCAATTTTTTATAGAAAATAATGTATCAATATGTACATCAATTGATGGAAATAGAAAAATTCAAAACAAAAATAGACCATTTGCTAACAAAGACTCCTATGAAGAAACAGTTAATAAAATAAAAACATTGAAAAAAAATGGAAAAAACGTTAGTGCAATTGAAACTACAACAAAATATAGTCTAGAGAATTATAAAGAAATTGTTGATGAATATATAAATTTGGGATTAGAAAATATATTTATAAGACCACTAACAAAACTAGGAAAAGCAGACAATAACTGGGAAAATATTGGATATGATGCAGAAGAATTTTTTGGATTTTATAAAAAATCATTGGAATACATTCTACAAAAAAATAAAGAAGGAATAAATTTAGTAGAAGGGCATAGCAGTATTTTATTGAAAAAAATTTTAAGAAATAGTCCAGTAAATTATATGGAACTTCGTTCTCCTTGTGGAGGTGCAATAGGGCAACTTGCATATTATTATGATGGAAACATTTATACATGTGATGAAGGTAGAATGTTAGCAGAAATGGGAAATGATAGTTTTAAATTAGGAAATGTAGAAGAAAGTTCTTATAAAGATTTAATGGAATGTGATTCCACAAAAACAATGTGCATTTCTTCTTGTATTGAATGCTTACCTTCTTGCCAGGGGTGTGTTTATACACCTTATTGTGGTACTTGTCCAGTTATTAATTTAGCACAGGATGAGAATATTTTTGCCAAATATCCAAAAGAATTTAGGTGTAAAGTTTATGGTGGCATTTTGGATATTTTATTTGATTATATTGAGAAAAATGATAAAGAGATAATGGATATTTTTGAAAGATGGGTTAACTAAAAAAAATATTATAATATCATAAAGAAACATTGGTATGTAGTCTGTTCAGAAACAGCTAAAAAATATGTAAAATATAGTAACAAAAACTTGAAAAAATGTCAATATTATGTTAATATAAATATATGTAACATATAAAATAAGACTGATATACAGGAGGAAAAATATGTATAAAACTATGTCTAAAGAGGAAATGGCATTGATAATTGGTTACAATGTTAGGTATGTAAGAGAAGGAACAACATATACACAAGGAGAAGTTGCAGACAAAATTGGAACAGGTAGAACAACTTATGTTAATATAGAAAGAGGAGTTGTTGTTCCAAAAATGTTAACATTACTTAAACTTGCAAACTTTTTTGATGTAAAAATTGAAAGATTTTTAAAGGGTATTGAAGTCTAAAAAAAGGCCGCGAATACGGCCTTTTTAATTTGTATATATAGATATTTTAAAAAATACATATCCAAAGTTTGAAAAACCGGATGCAATAATACTAATATTGATATAGAAAAGGAGTAGAAAAATGGAAATAGAAAGAAAATTTAAAGTTATAAAACTTCCAGATAATATTGAAAAATATGAAAAGACAGAAATCGAACAAGGATATTTATGTATAAAACCAACGGTTAGAATTAGAAAAAATAATGATAAATATACACTAAATTACAAATGGAAAGATAAAAATATAGTTGAACAAAAAGCAATACAAAATATAGAGTATGAAATGCCTCTTACGAAAGAAAATTATAAGCATTTGTTTTCAAAGGTTGACAATAATATAATTATTAAGACAAGATATAGAATACCAATTGAAAATAAATTAGTAGCTGAAGTTGATGTATTTCATGGAAATTTAGAAGGACTTATATTTTCAGAAGTAGAATTTAAAAATTTGAATGATTCAGAAAATTTTAAGAAACCTGAATGGATGGGAGAAGATATATCATTTGATAAAAGATATGATAATACTTTATTATCAAAAATTGATAAGTATGATGAAAAATATTTTAAATAAGATTCTAATATCTAAAATCCTGCTATTTATTCAGTGTTAAACTATCTTTTTTAGGTAGTGAGTTACCTAAAGAAAATTTTGTTGATTTGACTTTAAGAAAAAAAGATAATATAATACAAAAAAATGTCGCTTTTTGGACGGAGAGAAAGAGAGAAGAAAATGTCAAAATTTGTACACTTACACATACACAGCGAATTCAGTTTATTAGACGGAGCAAATAGAATAAAAGACTTACCTGTAAGAGCAAAAGAATTAGGAATGGACTCAATAGCAATAACAGACCATGGAGTAATGTTTGGAGCTATTGATTTTTATAAAGCATGTAAAAAAGAAGGTGTAAAGCCAATAATAGGATGTGAAGTATATGTTGCACCACGTTCAAGGTTACAAAAAGAACCAGGAATAGACAACCATTACTATCACTTGATTTTACTTGCAAAAAATAATGAAGGATACAAAAATTTAAGTAAATTAGTTTCATTAAGTTTTGTTGATGGATATTACTATAAACCTCGTATAGATAGAGAAATATTAGAGAAATACCATGAAGGAATAATATGCTTAAGTGCATGTCTTGCAGGAGAAGTAAATCAGGCTTTATTAGCAAATCAAACTGAAAAGGCAGAAGAAATAGCATTATGGCATAAAAAAGTTTTTGGTGATGATTATTATATAGAAATTCAAAACAATGGACTAAGAGAACAAGTTTTAGCAAATCAAAAATTAGTTCAATTAGCCAGAAAACTTGATATTCCATTAGTTGCAACAAATGATGCGCACTATTTAAAAAGAGAAGATGCATATAATCACGAAGTTTTGTTATGTATTCAAACTGGAAAAAGAATGAGTGACGAAGACAGAATGAAATTTGATACAGATGAGTTATATGTAAAATCACCAGAAGAGATGTCAGAATATTTCAAAGCATTTCCAGATGCAATTGAAAACACTGTAAAAATAGCAGAGCAATGTAATGTGGAATTTGAATTTGGCCACACAATATTGCCAAATTATGATGTACCACCAGAATATCCAACACATTATGACTTCTTAAAAGAATTATGTGACAAAGGGCTAGAAAAAAGATACGGAAAAAGTTTATCAGAAGAAATACAAAAAAGAGCAGAATATGAATTAGGAATAATCAAAAAAATGGGATATGTTGATTATTATCTAATAGTATGGGATTTTATACACTATGCAAAAACAAATGGAATACCAGTAGGACCAGGAAGAGGATCAGGAGCAGGTTCTATTTTAGCATATGCAATTGAAATAACAGATATTGACCCAATAAAATATGGATTACTATTTGAAAGATTTTTGAACCCAGAAAGAATCAGTATGCCCGATTTTGATGTTGACTTTTCAGATGAAAGAAGACAAGAAGTTATAGATTATGTTGCAAGAAAATATGGACATGACCATGTATCACAAATAATAACATTTGGAACAATGGCTGCAAAAATGGTAATAAGAGATGTAGCAAGAGTTTTAGACTATCCATATGCAGAGGCAGACGCATTGGCAAAAATGATACCAAATGAAATTCATATAACAATAAAAAAAGCCCTAGAGCAAAACAAAGAATTAAGAGATAGATATGAAACAGATGAGCAAACTAAAAAAATATTAGATATAGCAATGGGACTTGAAGGAATGCCAAGACAGGCATCAACACACGCATGTGGAGTTGTTATAACAAAAGACCCAGTAGATACATATGTTCCACTCTATGTAAGAGATGGACAAATAAACACTCAATACATAATGACAACACTTGAAGAATTAGGACTTTTAAAAATGGACTTTTTGGGATTAAGGAACTTGACAGTTATTCAAAACACAATAGATATGGTTAAAGAAAATCATGGAATTGATGTAGAATTTGACCACGATATGTCAGACCCAAAAGTATACAAATTATGGCAAGACGGAAACACATCAGGAATATTTCAATTTGAATCACAAGGAATGACAAACTTTATGAAAGAATTGAAACCAGACTGTTTGGAAGATTTAATAGCAGGTGTTTCTTTATATAGACCAGGACCTATGGACCAAATACCAAGATATATCAGAGGAAAGCAAAATCCAGGTCACAATGAATACACACACCCAAGTCTAGAACCAATACTAAATGTAACATATGGATGTATGGTTTACCAAGAGCAAGTTATGCAAATAGTTAGAGACTTAGCTGGATATTCATTGGGAAGAGCGGACTTAGTTCGTAGAGCCATGGGTAAGAAAAAACTTGATGTAATGGCAAAAGAAAGAGAAGTATTTATACACGGACAAGTAGATGAAGACGGAAATGTGGTTGTACCAGGATGTGTAAGAAATGGAATAGATGAAGTTTCTGCCAATAAAATATTTGACGAGATGGCAGAATTCGCAAAATATGCGTTTAACAAATCACATGCCGCATGCTATGCAGTTGTATCATACAGAACAGCATATTTAAAAGCATATTACCCTGCAGAATTTATGGCTGCAACTTTAAATAGTTATTTAGGAAATTTGGATAAAGCACCTCAATATATTGACGAGTGCAAAAGACTTGGAATTCAAATTTTAAAACCTGATATAAATAAAAGTTTTGAAAAATTTACAGTTGAAGTTGAAAAGAAAAATTCTATAGATGTAGAAAGTGAAACAAAAAGCAACGGCAAAAATGATATAGAAACTGTTGGAATTGGAAAAATTCGTTTTGGACTTGGAGCAATAAAAAATGTAGGAACAGTCCCAGTTGAAAACATTGTGGCAGAAAGACAAGAAAATGGAGAATACAAAAACTTTACAGATTTTTGTGAAAGAATAGCAGACACACAAGTAAATAAAAAATGTGTAGAAAGTTTAATAAAAGCAGGAGTATTTGACGAGTTTGAACAAACAAGAGCAACATTACTAGCTTCATTTGAAACAATTATGGATACAATTCAAAGTGGAAAGAAAAAAGGCTTTAATGGACAAGTATCAATGTTTGATATAGGAACAGAGCAAGAAAAAGAAGAAATGGAAAAACAAAAATATCAATTTAATGAACATCCGGAAATGCCTGAAAAAGAATTGCTATCAATGGAAAAAGAAATGCTTGGAATTTACATTTCGGGACATCCACTTGAAAAATTAAGAGAACAAATTATGCATTCAACAAATATCAATAGTATGGATTTAGTGCAAATAAGTGAACAAAACTTAACAAATAATGATAATGGTGCTAATGGAGATGAAATGGCAAATGTTCAAGCAAGAAATAGTAAGCCTAAATTTGTAGATGGTCAAAAAGTAAAGTATGCCGGAATAATTACTTCAATTAAGAAAAAATATACAAAAAATAATAAAATTATGGCATTTATTACAATAGAAGATTTGTATGGAACTGCAGAGGTACTTGCTTTTGAAAATGCGGTTATAGGAGCGGGAAGAAGTTTAGTTGAAGAAAATATTGTTTTAATTGACGGACGTTTGAGTATTAGAGATGACCAAGAACCAACTATAATTGCAAATGAAATTAAGGATTTAGGAGAAGAAAAGCCAAAGGTTGTGACTTTTGATATTACTGATTTTACTGAAGAGCAAAAGGAAAAGTTGAGATGTGCTATTAAATATTTTTCTGGTGATAGGAATAATATGAATGTTCAGGTTAAAATTGGCGATGATATTAGACCTTGTGGGGCTATTTATTATAATGATGAGATTAAAAAAATTTTTGATGGGATATGTGAATAAAAACTTGATGTTGCAAATTGCGACATCAAGTTTTTTATATTCTAGGAAAGTTATAACTCAATTGATAAAAAAATTCCACAATAATAGAGCATTTTGTGACCAACACGTTGAAAAATAATATGTATAAGATATAAAATATAAAAAACAAATGAAAAAGGAGTTGATATTATGCAAAAAATAGACAAAGAAAAATTTATAAAAGACATAAAACAAGACTTAGGGATAAAAGAAAGAAAAGATGAAGTGAATTTTGAAACAGGAACATTCGAAGGATTTGGTGGCTTAGAAGAAATATTTACAAGCTGCTTTGGAAATGATTCATCAAAAGATAATAAAAATGAATTGGATAATCCAAATAATATAGTAATAGACTACTGGGTTGACACAAAAAAATCCAAAACAGAACATACCAAAACATTCAAGTATAAAATAAACAATAATGGAGTAACAGAAAAGAAAAAAATTGAAATTAATATTCCAGCATATATAAGAACAGGACAGATAATTCTAGTAAGAGGAGAAGGAAATAAAGACATAAATTTATTAGGAAACTTAATAATAAAAATACATTTAAAACATTAATCCTACAAAATTTTAAATTATTATAGCATAAAACGAAACAGGAGAAAAACTTGAAAAATAATTTTAAAATACAATATTTTTCATTGAACTTTGTACCTTGAAAGAAAGGAATGTTGGTAAATATGAAAACTGAATTTACTGAATTAGATAAGTATATAAATTTAGATGAACCAAAATTAATTTTATTAGGTGGAAAAAAAGGAGTTGGAAAAACAACACTCTTAGCAAATATTGCTGCAAATATATCATTACATCAAAATGTGCCAGTACTATTCTTTTCATTAGAAGAAGATTATATTAGAACTGATATGAAAGAATTAAGCCATAGTGAATTCACAAAACAAATAAAGGATTTACCAAATAATTTTTGCATATCAGATAAAATAATTTTAAAAGAATCATCTGTGACAGCTGATGAGACAAGAATTATAAGAAGCCCATATTTAGGAGAACTTTTGAATCAAAATTCATATTATGAATTATACGACGCTATTGACTATTTAAATAAGTCACCATTATTTGTAAAAGATAAAATGCCTATTACAATTAATGAAATAGTACAATCTGTTAAGGAATATGTAGAAAAAGAACATATTAAACTTGTAATATTAGACAATATAAAACTTATTCAATATGGAAAAAATCAAATGTTTGATAAAGAAGATGAAACAACACATAGTATGGAAATATTAAAACAACTTTGTGCAATATTTAATATTACCATTTTAGTAACAGGCGATTTGACTTATTTTGGAACAAATCATTTTGAATTGCCAGATGATATGGAAGAAGACTATACCAAAACAGCAGATATATTTATGATGATACATAGAAAAGAACAGGATATTTTTATAGATGAGGAAATTAATGAAATAAATATAAAAGACCAAAACAGTAATGAAATCAATAAAATAGAACTAATGTATAATAATTGTAATTTTCAATACTTAAATATGCCTGAAAAATATTCGAAAATAAAACAAGAAGAATATGAAGAAAAACTTAAAATACTATTTAATAAAATTGAAAAAAATGATGTTATATTTTTAAATTCCTGTGAATTTCAAATTTCTCAAATAATAAATATTATTGAGGAAGAAACTGAAAAACAGAATATAAAATGTAGAGTTTGTGATGATTTTGAATTTATTACTATAGAAAAATTGATTGATAATAATTTGAAAAAATATATAGAAAATTTTAAAGATATTGAAATAGTAATATTTGTTTTTTATGGTAAATTTGATGAAAAAATAAAGCATTTTATTTATGATATTAGCAAAAAAATATTAAATACTGGAGTCAAGAAAACAGGTATATTTATTTCAGATTATTATGGAGTCATAACTGAGTTCGGACCTGAAGAATTTGGACAAGAAGATGATTATGTTATCTTTTTTTAGATATAAAAAGGAAGGTAAATTGATATGAAAATTTATTTGTTACAAGTTGAATGTATTTTTGAAGAAAAAGAACATTACGAAAATGTATATTCAACAAAAGAAAAAGCAATTAAAGAAGGTAAAGAATGGCTAGAAAAAGTATTTAGAGAACAATACAAAAGCATTTTTGATGAAGATGAAAAAGACAATATACCAAAATTAACACATGAACAATTATTTAAACAAAAAGCCATTTATGATTTTAATGTAACGGAATTTTATCCTGAAATAGAAGAACCATTAAAAATCATACATAATTATGATTATGATGGAAACGAAATATATATTTCTAGGAATTATAAAGGTCAAAGAAAAGAAAAAAATATTGTGATGCGTTATGAAGATTATATAAATAAAAACGCTGGAACGAAATTTAAAATTGGTGATATTGTAAAAATCAAAAATTGCGATAGAAATTATAATTTTAAAGATAAATTGCATGTAATAACAGGAGTACCACACAAAGAAAAAGGACAAGAATTCTTTAGAAATACCTATGATGTAATTGTAAATCATAATAGTTATGACGAAGGATGTCATGTAGATGCTTTTAATGAAAATGAATTAGAACTTTATACTCAAAAGTTACCAAAAGATTCACCATTAATATTTTTAAGCAAATATTTCAAAGAAGAAATTAAGCTGAAAAATATAAAATGGACAGACATTGAATGTGGAAATATTACATTAAACGAAAATAAAAGTTTTAGAGATATTGAAGAAATAATGAGGCAAATGAGAATAGAAGGTAAAAAATAATTATAAATTTAGAGATGGCGTATTTAATTATTTTTTAACTGAGAATGTACTATAAGAAAGGAGAAAAAGATGAAAACAGGATTTAAAAATTTAGATAATATTGTAAAAATAAAAGGAGGAGACTTGATTATAGTTGCATCACGACCTGCAATGGGAAAAACAACCTTAGCTCAAAACATATTAAGCAATGTAGCAATAAAAGAACATAAACCAACAGCGTTTTTTAGTCTTGAAGAAAGCATGGAAAAAATAGTTAATAAACTAATTATAAGAACAGCAATGGTTGAAGCAGATAAATTTAAAATATATGACAAATATCAAAAAGGAGAAATACTAAAACCAGAATTTACAGATGAGGACTGGGATAGAATATCTTATGGTATAAATGTATTAAAAGATGCTCCTATTTTTATAAATGCAACTGCACCACAAACAATTAACGATATCAAAAGAAGAACATATGAATTAAAAGAAAAAGAAAATATTGAACTTATTATAATTGATTATTTACAACTTATACAGTATGACAAAAGTAAATCATTAAGCAGAGACAATGAAGTTGAAGAAATATTAAAGGAATTAAAATTATTAGCAGGAAAATTAAATGTGTCAATAATTGTCACATCACAATTATCTAGAAAACCAGAAGAAAGAGATGATAAAAGGCCAGTAATAACTGATTTTACCAATACAGCATCTAGTATTTCAAATTATGCTGATAAAATTTTATTCTTGTATAGGGACTCGTATTACAAAAAAGAAAATAAAAGTAATATAACTGAAATTATAGTTGCTAAAAATGAAAATGGAAGAACTGGAACAGCTAAATTAGGATGGATGCCTGAATTTTGTATGTTTGGAAATACTGTCAATTTTGAAAGAAAATAAGCCTAGAAGGAGGAGTAATAGATAAAAATGGAAAATAGAGTAGAATTATGTTGTCATACTAAAATGTCAACATTACAAGGAATAAATTCTGCAAGAGAATATGTAGAAGAGGCAATAAATAGAGGATACAAATCAATTGCAATTACAGATACAGATAGCACTCAAAGTTTTTTTGATGCAGATGAGTATCTAAGGCTTTATACAAATAATAGAGATTTTAAGATTATATATGGTTCAGAAATGCATTTTAAAATTTCAGAAAATACTGATAAATTATATTCAATATATATCTATGTTAAAGAACAAAAAGGATTAAAAAATTTATATGAATTAATTTCAAAAGCATACAGAAATATAATAAATGGAACACCTGTGATTTATAAAGAAGATTTGATTGAATACAGAAGCGGTTTGTTATATGCAGCAATTGGAAATCAAAGTGAAGTTTATCAAAATATTGAAGTGCCTAATATTAATGATATAATGAATTTTTATGACTTTATTGGTATTGAACCTAGTGAAAGTAACCAAAATACCAATATAAAAATTAGTGAACTATGCAGTAAAAATAACAAATTACTTATTGGGACTTCAGAATGTAATTTTATTAACAAAGAAGATTGCAAATGCAATGAAGTATTAAACTTTTACAAAAAGAATTTTGATATTAAATATGGAAATAATAAATATTTTCATACAACTGAAGAATTAATAAAAAGTTTTGATTATATAGAAAATTCAAAAGAAATAGTTATAGACAATCCAAAAAAAATTACTGAGCAAATAGAAAATATAACTGTAATGCCGCAAAGAATAAGTTATTCTGGAAATGGAGAAGCAAATAAAATAATCTCAAAAAAATGCTATGATAAAGCAAAAGAAATATATGGAACAGTATTACCAGAGAAAGTAAAAGAAAGATTAGAACTAGAATTAAATTCAATTGAAAATAACAATTATGCAATTATATATCAAGTAACAAGCGAAATAGTTGAATATTCAAACAAATTAGGATATGAAGTAACAGGTAGAGGAAGTGTTGGAAATTCATTTGTTGCATATTTATTGGGAATTACAGATATAAACCCAATAGAATATAATCTTCCATATGAATTTTTTACAGGAAAAAATTATGACAAAGAACCTGATATTGACTTAAATTTTTCAGAAAAAATTAGACCTAAAATATTTGAATTTTTACAAGAAAAGTATGGAAAAGATAAAATTATATGGTGTGGTACAATAGAAACAATTAATTATAAAACATTAGAAAATTGCTATAAAGAATATGTAAAAGCTTTTAAAATACAGAATATATCTAATGGAAAAACTATAGTGGATAAATTATATGGAATAAAAAGTAGCGCAGGTGAACAACCCGGAGGAATTTTAATAATTCCAGAGAATATGGAAATAACAGATATTTGCCCAGCAGAAATGGGAGAAAATGGACACTTAAAAACTCATAATAATTATTATTCAATATGTAATACGGGATTATATAGATTTGATTTACTAGAAAGTGATATACAAACCATGTTACATGAACTTGAAAAAGAAACAAATATAAATTCAAAAGAAATAAATTTAAATGATAAAGAAACACTAAAATTATTCAAGCATGTAAACGATTTATCATATCCAGTTAGCATAGATGGAATACCAAGATTTGGAACTTCTTTTGTAAAAGGAATGCTTGAAATTGCAAAACCACAAAACTTTAATGATTTAGTTTGCATATCAGCACTATCAAATGGTACAGGCACCTGGAATTATAATGCAGAAACATTAATTGAAAAAGAACATAAAAAAATAGATGAAGTTATTTCAAATAGAGAAGATATGTATAATTATCTTTTAGATAATGGAATAGAAAAAAATACAGCATATGAAATAGTTGAATTTATTAGAGATGGCAAATTATCTAAAAGATGTGATTTGTGGAAACGTAATAGGGATAAATATTATATAGAATTAAAAGAAAAATGGGACGAATATAAAAAAATATTACAAGAGCACAATATCCCAGAATGGTATATAAAATCAGCTGAAAAAATTAGATATATTTCCTCAAAATCATATTCAATATCATATACAAAAAATGAATTCAAAATAGCATGGTATAAGGTACATTATCCAAAAGCATTTTATAAAGTATATTTTGAAATCAAATCAGACATAAATATAAATGATTATTATTGCAAAAGACAAGTTCAAACTGAATTAAATAGATTATATGACTTAAAAGAAATTCATGATAGTAACCTTGAACTTGATTATGATAAAAGCAATGATGATAAAATAATAGATTTAAAATTAATATTAGAAATGTTCAATAGGGGACTATTAAAGAAAAAAACAGAACTAAAAGATGATTATAATCTAATAAATTCAAGGGCAATAGGTGATTATTGTAGGAGTATAAAACACAAATTTAATACTGAAGAACTAGCAGTCTTAGTATATAGAAATAAAAGAATGACTATTGAAGAAAAAATTAAAAAATATACAGATTTAATAAATAATTATCCTGATATGGAAGCTATTGAAAGAATAAATTGTAAACATTATGATAGTGTAAAAACTATGATAAAAAAAGAAATTCAAAGACTTAATGCTGAATATAAGGAACTAACTGAAAATGATTCAGACAGCATCTGTGTTTGGACAGAATATAACAAATCAACATTAAGATATGAACATAATAATGATATTAAAAATACATTTAGAACTTTTAAAGAAGCATTTGAAGATATTCAAAATTATATAGAAGAATATGATGACACAATATCTTTCCAAATTACAAAAAAATATTTTAATAAAAATAAAGAAATTTATGCTAAATGCATTGTAGAAAATACAGAAATAAAGTTAATCAATATAGAGAATAATTCTGATATTTTAGATATTGACCAAATATTTTTAAATATTCCAACCCCATTCAAAAAAGGTGATGTTCTTATATCAACGAGCAGGACAATGTTTAATTATGGTGATTACAGTGATGTTTTTGTTTTAGATTATTTATGTACTTGGAAAGAGGGATTAGAATATACACTAGCAAAAGGAAATTATGATTCTTCAGATATGATTGGATACGGATACTACTTATATGGTGAAGACTCTACAGAATTTGTACTAGACCATAAATGGGATTATGATAGTTTTGAATATTATGATGGCGAACTTACTGAAAATAATAGAATTTTGAAGGACATAAGCAGTTTTGTTAAAGGGAAGATTAGTTTGGAATTATTTGTTCATGCTTATGATTATTATAAAAATGATTATAAGAATTATGTACCAAATTATTATACAGATGAAGGATTAAAATTGGCAGGTTTGAGTGAAGAAGATATTAAAGAAATTAATCAAAGATAAATAAGAAAAAATAATATTTATGTAATTACTAAAAATTGAAAGGGGGAGTTTGATTTATGAAAAAAGAGAAATTTGTAAAATTAAGTAGCGGAATTATAGGTTTAGCAATTGGTGATGCACTAGGTGTTCCAGCAGAATTTAAAACTAGAAATGAATTAGAACAAGAACCAATTACAGACATGGTTGGATATGGAACATATAATTTACCTGCTGGAACTTGGTCAGATGACACATCAATGACTATAGCAACGATAGATTCCATTATAAATACAAAAACAATAGATACAAATGATATTGCAAGTAATTTTTTAGACTGGTTTAGAAATGCAAACTATACAGCAACAAGTGAAACTTTTGATATAGGAAGAACAACATTACAAGCACTTGCAAAATATGAATCAAAAATATGTGATGCAAGTAGTTGTGGTGAAAACAGCGAATATAGCAATGGTAATGGCTCATTAATGAGAATATTGCCAATTGCTTATTATATATATTATAAAAAAATTACAGATAATCAGAAAATATACAAAATTGTAAAAGAAGTTTCTTCCATAACACATGCACATGAAATAAGCATACTAGGTTGTTACATATATGTTCAATTCGCATTAGAATTACTAAACGGACATGACAAGATAACTGCATACAAGAACCTCAAAAATCAAGATTACAGTATGTTTAGCAATGATGTAATAGAAAAATATAGTAGAATTTTAAAGGAAAACATACAAAAATTAGACAAAGATAGTATTTTAACAAGTGGATACATTGTAAGTACGTTAGAGGCAACAATGTGGCTGTTTCTAAATTCTGATGATTATAATTCAACTGTTATAAAAGCAGTAAATATGGGAGACGATACAGACACTGTTGCAGCTTGCACAGGTGGTTTGTTGGGCTTATATTATGGAATCGAAACTATAAATGATAAGTGGAAAAAAGATTTAAAAAGATATGAATATATTATTGAATTATGTGAAAAATTTGATGAAATATTAATTTAAAACAATATTTATAAAAATAAAATTGAAATAAAAAAATTAGGAGGCCAAGATGAAAAAGATATGTGTTATAGGAATTGGTGGTTCTGGCTGTGATATTGTAAGGACTTTAGAAGGAAATTATAAATTTGACGATAATATAAAAATTATTGGGTCTGATAGTGCAATATGTGGAATGAGAGACTGCAAAAATAAATTGCCTTTGGAGCGAGTATATCCAATATACTGTAAAGTAAAAGGAATTTTAGAAGAGAATGATGACACAACAGGCGATATAATGTGTTGCATAGGATGTAATGGTAATCCAATTTTAGGTGAATTATCTGCATATTATAAATATAATGAAATAAAAAATGAACTCAATGGAGTTGATAAATTGATTTTAACAACTGTATTTGGTGGCGGAACTGGAACTGGTGCAATAAAAGAATTTATAAAAATAGCTAAAGAATTAAAAATAGATATAACTTGCATTGTCTCTATGCCGATTTTTTCTAGTAAAGAAATGATGCAAGCTGTGTTAGAAGTAAAAGAACAAATAACAAGTATGGGAATTGAGGTAAAAGAATATGAATACTCTGATATTGAATCAGAATTTAAAATATATAGTATAAAAGAATACTTTGAAAAATTTGATGATGGAATTTCTAAGGAAATTGTTGAGAATTATCTTGTCTGACAAAGCCTTAGAGAAAGGATGAATAATAATATAAAACTATATAAAGAAAAATATTTCAAGAATTTTACTTACTGAACTGTAATGGAAATTAGCTGTAGATATGTTACTATATAAACAAAAATATCAAAAATATTTACTTTAAATTTTTTTTATTATATAATAACATTGAAATAAAAAATGGTATAATCATATACTGAAAATCTAAAAATTGGAAGGAAAGATTATGGATAAAATTCATTTATCAAAATCAAAATATTGTAAATCTGTTCAATGCAACAAAATATTATGGATGGACAAGTACAAAAGAGAGGTAGCAGTTCAAACAGCAAGAGATTCTGTTTTAGAAAATGGAACAGCAGTAGGAGAACTTGCAAGAAATTTATTTGGAGATTACACAAATATTGAATTCAACAAAGATTTAAATATTATGGTTGAAGAAACAAGAAAATTACTGAAAAATAAACCTAATATAATAACAGAAGCATCATTTAACTATGACAACAATTTTTGCAGTGTAGATATATTAAAAAACAATTTAGATGGTATTGAAATATATGAAGTAAAAAGCTCAACAGAAGTACATGATATTTATCTAGATGATGCATCTTATCAATATTTTGTTTTATCTAATCTCGGACTAAATGTTAAAAGAGTTTGTATAGTATATATAAATAATCAATATATAAGAGGAAAAAAATTAGAAATAGAAAAATTATTTAACATAGAAGATATAACAGATATAGCGAAATCAAAACAAGATGAAATAAGGAAAAATATTGAAATAACAAATAAATATATGAATGAACATGACGGGAATAATGAACCCAAAGACGATATAGGAATGAAATGCTTTAATCCTTATAAATGTGAATTTTGGGAATATTGTACAAGAAACTTACCAAAACCAAATGTTTTTGATATCGGTGGAGGAATGCACACTTCTAAAAAATTTGAAAAATATTATGAAGGAAAAATATCTTTTAAAGATTTGCAATATGAAGACTTGAATCCTAAATTTTTAGAGCAAATTGATTTTGAAATAAATAATTTAAAACCAAAAATAGAAAAGAAAGCAATAAAAGAATTAATGGATTCACTTAAATATCCATTATATTTTATAGATTATGAAACATATCAATTAGCAATACCAGAAATAGAAGGCACGAAACCATATCAACAACTGCCTTTTCAATACTCATTACATATTATAAAAGAAAAAGGAGCACCAATAGAGCATAAAGAATTTTTGGCAGAAATTGATGATAAAGATTATATCAGACATTTTGCAGAAAGCATGATAAAAGATATGCCTGAAAATGGAAGCGTAATTATTTATAATAAATCTTTTGAGCCAGCTAGAAACAATGAAATAGCAAGAATGTATCCAGATTTAAAAGATGAAATGGATAGAATAAATAGTAATATTGTAGATTTTCTTGAACCATTTAAACAAAGAAAATATTATACAAAAGAAATGCATGGTTCAGCATCAATTAAAGCAGTTTTACCAGCATTGTATCCAAATGACCCGGAACTGGATTATCATAATTTGCCAGTTGTGCATAATGGAGGCGAGGCATCAGAAGCTTTCTTGAGTTTGAAAAATAAGTCAAAAGAGGAACAAGAAGAAATAAGGCATGGGTTATTGGTTTATTGTGAACTTGATACTTATGCGATGGTTAAATTATGGGAAAAATTCAAAGAAATAGTAGGAGAATAAATCAAGATAATGTCGAAGGAGAAATATTATGGATTTATATGAAAAAAACGGAAATATATTATACATATTAAATGTATTAAAAAAATATAGTGACGAAGAACACATGCTTACTGCAGCAGAAATACAAAGAAAAATTAAAGAAATATATGATGTCGAAATAGACACAAGAACAATAAGAAGAAACATCAATTTACTAAAATACAAATTAGACTATGACATAAGCACAAGAGAAGACAATGGAAAAGGGTATTACCTCAATAGAGACCCAGAAACAGACTTTGAACCTGGAGAAGTAAGAGCTATAATTGATAATTTTAGTTATGCAAATTATATTGTGCCAAGTATAGCAAAAGAAATTATAAAAAAATGTAAAAACATGCAAACAGTATATGAAAATGAAAAACTAAAAGATTATCAAATATATTCTGTAAATAGTAAAACAGAAAATGCCGAAGTAATAAAAAATATAGAAGATATTTCTAGTAGTATTTATAATAATCATAAAATTAAATTTGAATATTGGAAATATGAAATAACAAATAAATTAGAAAAACAAATAGTAAGCACACCAACAGTTTCACCATTTGCAATTGTATATAATAAACAAGAATTTTATTTTATAGGAATAAAAGATGGACAAGATAAATTCTACCATTACAGACTAGACAGAATGAAAAATGTAAAAGAGCTAAATGAAAAAATAACTATTAAAAAAACAAAATCTCAAATTAGGGATTTTGCAGAATCGACAGTTGAAATGTTTGGTGGCAAAAAAGAAGAAATTGAAGCAGTTTGCAACAAATGTCTTTTAAATGCTATATTCGATATTTTCGGAAAGAATGTTACTATTGAGAAAATACCGGGGAATGATGAAAATTTCAAATTAATAGTTGATTCAAATCCAATGGGATTTAGGATGTGGGCTATGAGAAATATTGATATGGTTGAAGTTATTAGGCCGGAAAATTTAAGGAATGAAATGAGAGAAATTGTTGAAAATGCAATTGAAAGATATAAAAAATAATTACAACAAAGGTACATTACGTGACCATATATATTGAGAAAAACTCTAAAGTTAGGTATATTAACTTTAGAGTTTTTCATATATTATAAATGTTATGCAACTTTTATAATATATAAAAAAAGTAGTAAAATATAAAATCTAGGAGGAATATAAATGGTAAAAAAATATTTATTGGATGTAGAAGATGAAAAAATATTAAATGAATTAGATAATTTATGTGGAGTAGTACAAAACAAAGAAGTTTTAAAAGACATTATACTTTATATAAAATTAAAACAAAACAACGAATTAGATTTTGGAAATTATAATATAATTGTAAGAAACAATTCATCTTATAATTTATTAAATGATTTGATAAAAGTTTGTGCTAAAATTTTTATAAAATATAAAATCATTGAAAATGATAAAATATGCTATCTTGATAAAATAATAAATAGCAGAAGAGACTGCCCATTTGACAAAATAGCTGGAGTTGATGAATCAATAATTGTTATAAATGAGAAAAAATTAAGAATTAATTATAATGATGAATTAGATAATCTAAGAAAAATTATGAATCAATATAAAAACAAAATTTTTATATTTGAAGATTCTAGTTTTTGTGAAGGAGAAGTAGATGGAGAACTTGGTGAATTAGCATCATTTAGAATGACAATAGACAGAATATCATTAGATGACAAAATCATGTATTGTAAAAACAAATTTGATGAACAAAAACTAACATATAAAAAGCAAGATATAAGAGCATATGCGGATGTTCCATTTTGGGTTTTAAAAAATATGATTATAAAATTAATAATAGAATGTAAAAGCAAAAACATTAATTTTATAGATAGACAAATGTTAAATAAAAATAAGGAATTTTACTCAGAAAATAATACAACTACAAGAAAACAAAAAATAAAAAATACAAAGAAAAAAACAGATGCAAAAGAGGAATTAAATAACTTGGTTGGGCTTGAAGATGTAAAGAAGCAAATGGAGAAAATTTTGAATTATGTAAAAATAAACAAAGAAAGAGGGCAAATGCCATCATTACATATGTGCTTTACAGGAAATCCAGGTACAGGTAAGACAAGTATTGCAAGAGTTATAGGAAAGATATTTGAAGAAGAAAATATTTTAAGTGGAAGTGGAGATTTTACAGAAATTCATGGTAGGGATCTAGTTGATAAATATGTTGGATGGACTGCTCAAAAAGTACATAATACTGTGGAAAAAGCAATTGGTGGTGTTTTATTTATTGATGAGGCTTATAGTTTAGTATCAGATAAAAGGGGAAGTTTTGAAGATGAAGCAATTGCAACATTAATAAAAGAAATGGAAGACCATAGAGATGAAATTTGTATTATACTTGCAGGTTATACTGAAGAAATGAAAAATCTTATAAAACTTAATCCTGGATTTGAAAGCAGGATACAATTTACTATTAACTTTCCAGATTATAATGAGGAAGAATTATTTGAAATATTTAATGGATTATGTAAAAAAGAAAAATATAAATTAACAAATAATTGTAAAGAAATTTTAATTGAGAATTTCAAAAAAGCAAAAAGTAAAGAAAATTTTGGAAATGGAAGGTATGTTAGAAATTTATTTGAAAAAGTGAAATTTGAACAGGCTGATAGAATTGTACAAAGCAATAGTAAAGCTATAAATTCAATACTTAAGGGTGATATAGAAAAGGCAATTAATATGATGACTGTACCAAAGGAAAAGACGGTAAATAGAATAGGGTTCTAGACGTAAAAAAATAAGATTTATTTTACTACAAAAAGAATAAATGAAACAGTTAGAAGAAATATTAATATATTTCCAGAAAAAATTTTTTTCAATTGACAGAAAATGAAATTGATAACTTGAGGTCGCAAATTGCGACTGCCTCAAAAGTTTTTGACGAACTGCAAAAAAATTATAGAAATATTGATGAGTATATGTTAATAGAGGACGAGAAAAATCAAGTGGATTTTTAAAAAAGACAAATAGCAAAAAAATTGGTAATTTAGGATATGAAATTACTCGAAAAGAAATACTAGTATTTTTCAAGAAGTGTTGGGATAAGTATAAAGATACAACACCTTGTTTGATTTTCATACCAGTGTCAGAAGTTGGAATTAATGAAGACATTTCACTAGAACAATATTTAAGTAATGAAGGAAAAAAAATTATTTTGCGATATACTTTCAGGAACAGTAAATCCAATAAAGAATTGTTGTTGTAAGAAAAGAATATTACCAGATAAATTATCTCTTGTTGATTTATCACCAATACTTCCACGTGTAAAAAAAGAAGATAATAGTATTTCTAAGGAAAACAATTCTATGACAATAGATTATAATGGTAAGAGATGAAATATTGAAAAATTATTACTAAAATATTATAATAATGGTGGAGGAAAACATAAATGGAAAAAAATAGATATAAAAATATTCAATTAACTCGGAGAAATCACAAAGGCAAATTGTATAACTCATTCTGGAAAATTTCATGTGGATGATGTTATTTCCACAATATTTCTTAGTAAAATTAATAAAGATATTATTTTGATAAGAGTACCATCTATAAATGAAAAATGGAATTTAAAAAATAAAATTGTTTATGACATAGGACTTCGGAGAATTTGATCACCATCAAAAAAACAGAAATGGACAGAGAGCAAATGGAATTTTTTATTCATCAATAGGGTTATTATGGAAAAAATTTGGAAAAAAATATTTAAAGGATTTAAAAATTAAAAATATAAATAAAGTTTATGAATATATGGATAATGAATTAATACAATACATAGATGCAACAGATAATATGCAAATGGAATATTTAAAAAATAAGATATCACCTGATTTTATTAAATTATGTAATCCTGAATGGAATGAAGATATAACGGAAGAAGAAGGTTTTATTCATGCTTTAAAATTAGCAGATGAATTTTGGAATATTTATTTAAAACATGCGATTGCAGAAGTTGAAGCAACAGAGATGATTATAAAAGCAACAAACGAATCCAAAGAAGAATATGTTGTATTTGATAAAGAATTACCATATAGAAAGGCAATTGATTTTTTAGAAAATAAAAATATTAAATATTTAATTTTTAATTTTTAAGTCAAAAAGAAAATGCTATGATATTAGAATAGTAAATGCAAAATTAAATTTTAAAAAGGAAATTGTTATAGAAGATATTGAACAAGCAAGGAAAATATCAAATATTAAAGATTTATTGTATGTGGATACACATGGAAAATTATGTTGTACTAAAACTTTAGATTCAGCAATTAATCTAGTAAAATATAATGAGAATTTTGAATATTAATTTTATAAGAGGTTCCAAAATGGAACCTCTATTTTAAACTTAAATCTCAATTTTAGGCTGATACTTCTCAAGCCACATATTAACTTGGCACAAATAAGCCATAAGTTGAGGTCCGGTCCTTGGGTGTCAAAAAACAACACGAACAGATAACCGTTGATACTGTAAGAAAAAGTGGAAAAACCACAATGTACAAAAATGGATTTTTTTATATAAAATAACGAAAAAATAATATAAAACATGTGATTACTGAAATAAAGTGCTAGTTAGTATCACTTTGTTTGATATTTTGTTTAACAAAGTAAGAAAATAGCCTAAAGTATGCTATAAAAAGAGCTGAGGGCGAAAATTTACATTCAAAATCACTTTTGTAATAAACATAGTAAAAAAACAGAAGAAAAAACTAATGAAACATAGAATAGAAGTATAAAAACAGTTTTATCAAAAATATGCAGATTGCTAGATAAAAAGAGTAAAAAATATAAGTGATAGAGATATCTTAAACAGAGCCTCTATTTTCTTTAAAGTTCAATTTTAGACTGATACTTCTCAAAAGAATTACATATTAATAATAACATATAGAAATAATACAAGACATGTGATTATTGTCGAAATTTATGATTGATATCGTACTAAATTGTAATAAAAATTACGAAAAATTTAATTTTTTTACAAAATTCGACAATTTTTGCAGAAAAAAAGTGCTAAACTGTAAAAATATTAATAGTAGAAATAGTAATACTCGCAAAAATATAACAATATTGATATAAAATGTATTGACAATACCATAGATAAAATATTATGGATTTTAAATAAATATACTAGATAAATTTGAAGGAGAAAAGAATATATGAAAAAAATCATACCACAAAAACTAAAAATTGGAGATGAAATTAGAATTATTGCACCATCAAGAAGCCTGAAAATTTTGAATGAGGATATAATAGAGAATGCAACGAAAAAATTAGAGAGCAAAGGATTCAAAGTTAGTTTTGGCAAAAATGCAATGAAATATGAAAGTGAAAATTTTAAGTGTGCGAGTATTAAAGATAGAGTTCAGGATTTGCATGAAGCATTTTTGGACAAAAATGTAACAGCTATAATGACAGCTATAGGGGGACATAACGTAAATCAAATATTGGATTATATAGATTATGATTTGATAAAAGATAATCCTAAAATTATTTGTGGATTTTCAGATATAACAGCATTGATAAATTCGATATATGCCAAAACAGGAATGATTACATATTTAGGCATTCAATTCTTCTCTCTTGGAATGAAATATGGAACTGAATATTCAATGGAATATTTTTTAAAAATGTGTATGAATGATGAGGTAGAAATAAAATCATCAGAAGAATGGAGCGATGATAAATGGATTAAAAATCAAGAAGAGAGAAATTTTATTAAAAATGAAGGAATGAAGATTTTACATTCAGGCACTGCAAAGGGAAAGGTAATTGGAGGCAATTTATGCACATTAAATTTATTACAGGGGACAGAATATATGCCTGAATTAGAAGATAGTATTCTATTTATTGAAGATGATGGCGAAACAGGGAAATATTTTAACAAGGAATTTGATAGAAATCTTCAATCTTTATTACATTCTGCTAAAGGAAAGAAAATTAGAGGATTAGTAATTGGAAGAGCAGAAAATATTTCTGAAATGAATTATGATAAATGGAAGGAAATAATTGAAAATAAAAAAGAGCTAAAAGATATACCAATTGTTATAGATGCAGATTTTGGCCATACAACACCTATGTTCACATTTCCAATAGGCGGGACTGCAGAAATGAATATAGATAATGAAATAAAAATAAAAATAAGTAAATAATAAGAAGCTTTTTATATATGAAATTAATAAGGATAGAGATTAAACTTATAAAAAATTATATATTTGTTTTTAAAGTTTTGATATATATAATATAAAGAAGGGAGGGCTGATAAAAAATCAGCAAAGAAAATTATGAAAAAATTTTTCAAAGATAGTACATTTTTTTATGCTATGTCATTAGCTGCAAGTTGGGCATGGGGAACGTCTTTAGTTGTAGGAATGGAAACAGTACAAACAAAAGGATTTATACCATTTCTAATTTGGGCAATAGCAAATTCTTTAGCTATACCGTTATTTGGATTTATAGCGTATAGGATACCAAATTTAGATAAAGTGGTTAATTCTAAAATAGTAATGGTTTTTACAACTATTGTTAGTGTTTTTTGTTTATGGATACAATTAAATGCTATTTATCAATATTTATGTAATCTAGAATTTATGACTAATTTAATAGCAAAAATCATTTCAATTTCAATTATGTTAATTATGACTATTGCATTATACAAAGATGGATTAAAAAAAAGTATTTTTTTAGATAATCCATTATGGTTATTATGTTATGGATTTTTATTTGTATTAATGATATTTGGATTTGTAGGAAATGTAGAAAGATATAGTATTGTAGCGTATACAGATGAAAGTCAAATTAGATGGGCATTAAATTCTTGCTTAATTTTATTTTCGGGACCAATAATGTGCATTCAAAATTGGCAAATGGCAGAAAAACTAAAAAAAGAAAACAAAATGAAAGCTCATTATGTAGCAGGAGGATTATTCGCATTATATATGACTTTTGTTGGAATATTGGCCAATTTCAAATTTAACGGAGTTATGAATATTATTTTAATATTAATAGTGTTATGTGTATCACTTTCAACAGCTGATGCAGCAATTGTAGGAATACAAAAAATTGCTAAGAGAAAATGGGGAACAATTATTGCTTTATTAGCTATTGCGTGTTGGAATTGGGTAATACCAATGGGAGTAATGGGACTATGGACAACTATGGGGAATATGAGAAAATATGTAGCTGCTATATGTATTATTGTTGCAGTTATAATGTATTTTATACAAAAGAAAAATAAATCAAAAGAAATTATAATAAATGAAAATAAAAAGATTGTAGAAAAAGTATAAATGAAAGAGGCAAAAAATGAATGATCAAGAATATTTAAGATTACCTCATGGAATGTTTGACAGAGATGAAACATGGATAAAAAGGGAAAGAACCATTTTAGATAATCATGCAAAAAGTGGAGAGAAAATAGGATGCAAATTAAAAAAATATTCACCACTTGGATATACTTCAACATTTATTAGAGGTGCTAATACTGCAAAAAATAAAGTCTATACTTTGAATAGTAAATCAGGAAAATCACTTATGCTGTCATGTGATTCCACACCATCTGTTTTCAGAAATTATATAGTACAAAACAATGGACAAGCTCAAAGAATATCATTTGTAGCACCATTATTCAGATATAGAAATAGTCACTCAAGACATTTTACTCAAATAGGTTATTCTATGATTAACGAAAAAAAAGCTGATGACAAAAATCTAGATATTAATTTAATACAACTTGCTAGTGCAATGACTAATTTATTTCAAAAACAGCGGAATAAAAACCAAGATATGTATTAATAATTTTTCTGCTTTAAGAGAAATATTGGGAAGATATGTATCATCTGAAGAATTACCTAATATTTTACATCAACTACAATTTGCGTCTTTACAGGAAAGAATGATAATATTTGATAAGTATATTACAGATAAGGTAAAATGTGAACAATTGAAGCAACTTTTCACACAAGATGCAATGGTTGTTAAATATAAAGATATGAAAGATAACAAATTAAACTTGCCAGAGGAATATATTGGAATATATAAAATGGGAGAAGGATTGAGTTATATAACAAATAATACTGTATATTTTGATGCTAAAGATCTGCACAGCATAGAAACGGTAGATAACTTTGCATTAAGATTTAGAACATTAGATGGAATTGCACTTGGAGACGGTGGAGAATATACTCAGTATGCCCAAAGATGGAATGATAAAATACAAAGCTTTTGGAGTGTTGCTTCTGGAGTTGAAGCAATAGAAAGAAATAGTCCAGAGATGCAATTTGAAAGTATTAAGAGAAAAATTGCATTATATAGTATTGATGCTACACCAGAATTTGTATTGAAAGTTATTAAAAAGTTAGAAGACATGGGAGAAAATATTTCTTATAAAGGTAGTATTAGGAATGTAGGAAAAGCAATAAAAAAAGTCCAAGATGAATATTCTCATATAGTAATATTGGGGAGCAATGAAGAAAATGGACAAGATATAAGAATTAAATCAATAATGCATGGTGAAGAACAGTATGTAGAGTCTCCAAACAAGAAAAAAGTATTAGTTCAGGAAGAAAGTTACGTAGAAGAAGAAAGATAATTATAATAATGAAAGGTGGAATTAAATTATGTCAGCTGTAATATGGAAGTCTCTTGAAGAAGCAAGAGAAGGACTTAAAAAATTACATGAACAAGGTAAAACAATAGGCTCTATACATACTTTAGGAGCTTTGCATATAGGTCATGCAAAATTAATAGAACTATCTGCAAAAGAAAATGAATGTACTGTAATTAGTATATATCCAAATGTTGCACAATTAGCACCAGGTTCAAAATATGAATATGATATTAATAAGGATTGTAAATTTGCTGAGGAACATGGCGCAACACATATAATTTGTCCTAAAACAGAAGAAATATATCCTAATGATTTTAGAACATATTTGGATCAAGGAGAATGTTACAAGAGATTAAATGGAGTTGCTGTTCCATATTTATTTAAAGGAATGATAACAATGAGTGTTAGATGGATATTGTTTACAAAACCGACTAGAACTTATTGGGGGTTAAAGGATATAGGACAGGTTATACTGGTAGAAAGAGCATTAAAGGATTTATTTCAAGATGATATTATAGTTAGAGAAGTTCCAACTGTTAGATATAAAAGTGGAATTGCAATTTCTTCAAGACTAATGAATTTACCTGAAAATAAAATAAAAGAATTCAAAAGATTGAGCGATGCATGTGAAGAAGGAAGAAAAGCAATCTTAAATGGTGAAAAAAATGCTCAAAAGATAAAAGATATTATGACTGAATGTTTGATGAAAGAACCAATGAAATATTTTAATATTGAATACATAAAAATAGCAAAACCATTAGATTTTACAGAGCCAGAGGAAATAACATTACCAATAATTTTTCATATTGACTTAACCGATGGAAAAAAGAGATATTTTGATGGATTATTTATTAGAAATGAAGAGGAATTAAAAAATGGACCACCTGTTATATGGCTAGATGATGAATATCCACCATTTATAAAGGGAGAATAGAAAAATGAAAAAGTTTAGTAGAATAATATTATATGGAATAGGAAATGGTAGAGATCATGCTAATCATATTGAATTGGAAAAATGTGAAAATATTGAATTTTGTTCATTAATAACTAATAAAAATGCATTGATGGAAAAATATAAAAATGTTTATTATATCAAATCAATTAATGAAGCAATAAATTTTGCAAAAAAATATAAACCAGATTTAGTTATAGTAAGTAATAGAAAAGATTTGGCTAATGGTGCTACAGAAGAATTTAGAAAAGCAGGGTTTGAAACATTTGGTATTACAAAAGAGGTAGCAAAGTTAGAAACTGTTAAGGAATATGCCAAAAAATTTATGGTAAGGAATAATATAAATACTCCTGATTATTATGTTGCTGACAGTGAGAATAATGCAATTAAATATATTCAAGAAAATTGGAATAAAACAAAATATGGATATGTATTTAAAGTGGACCAGTTTTCTAAAAATTCATTTGAAAGAACCGCAGTTCCAGAAAATATGGAAGATGCAATAAAAGACATTCATAGATTATTTAATTCAACACCAAATGCAAGATTAATAATAGAAGAAAAAATTATTGGATATGAGTTGTCTTTACACATTATGATAAACAATGGAAAATATACAATTCTGCCATTAGTACAAGATTATAAGAAAAAATATCCAAGAAATGAAGGCCCTATGACAGCAGGAACGGCATCTGTTGCAGAAAACAAAAGTATACCTAAAAAATTGCTTGATAAGATAAAACTTGAAATTATTGAACCTACAATCAAAGGTTTTAAAAATGAAAATATAGAATATAATTATATATTATACATAGGAGTAATGATATCTAATACTGGAAAACCTTATATTCTAGAATATAATACTAGAACGGGGAATCCAGAATGGCTATCTATCTTAGGGCTTTTAAATAAACCATTTATAGATTTTATTGAAGCTTTTTACAACAATGTAGAAGAAATAGAAAATTTTTGGAAAAAAGATTATTATTCAGTAACAATGTATGGTTTTTCAGCAGGATATCCAGAAGTAGAAAGAAAATATTTCAATGAAAATATAAGGAATTTAGAAAAAATAAAAAATGATACTGATATTATAGGAGAACATATTGTAAAAAAAGATAATTATATTATTCCATCAGGGGGAAGAGTATTTGCATTAAGAAGAACAGGAAAAAATTTTGACAAATTAAAGAAAGAGTTAATAGAAGATTTTTACACTATAAAAATGAATGGATTATATTTTAGAGATGATATAGAAACAATAAAATTTACATAACTAGAATATGTTATAACAAGCAATGGTGTGTTACTAGAACTTAACCTATAAAAATTAAAAAGAGGTTTTATGAATATAATATACCCAATGTGAAGACATTCTTTTTTAGTGTCTATTCCATTGGGTACATTATAAACCAGAATCCCAATTTTATTTATAATTCAATCTTTGGTTGATATCTCTCAAGCCACATATTAACCTGGCACAAATAAGCCATAAGTTGAGGCCCAGTCATAAGTTGCCCAAACCAAGGGCGAGAAAAAGCAGAACCATCAGTATTCAAAATCTCCAAAATATAATCTCGATTAAGAAGGCTGTTGATAGGAGCATTTTTATCCTTCATAATATCAGTAAGCATGCCCTTAACCTTAGCCAAATAAGTAGGATTATGAGTCTTAGGATAAGGAGATTTTTTTCTATCAACAATTTCATCAGGCAAGAAATCTTTACAGATATATCTAAGCAAACCTTTTTCACGTCCATTCAAAGCCTTTATTTCCCAAGGGATATTCCACACATATTGAGCCAAACGATAATCACAAAATGGAACACGAAGCTCAAAACCATTATACATAGCCATTCTATCAGAACGGTCCAAAAGAGTTTGCATAAACCAATTCAAGGTAAGGTGTGAAATCTTTCTTTTTTCGGCAGTTTCAGGTGAATCTGAATCCAAAATTTCAACTTCAGATAAACTCTCATTATATCTATAATCAATATAACTTTTTAAATTAACCTTTTGACCAATAGATGGATTCAAGAGTCTTTGCCTTTCGTCAATTGCAATAGACCAAGGGAAAGTTCCACTATTTAAAGCATCTTCACGGAAGAACCAAGGATATCCGCCAAAAATTTCATCGGCACATTCACCAGTAAGAGAAACAGTCATCTCTTTTTTTACATTTTTACAGAATAGCAATAAAGAAGAATCAATATCAGCCATACCAGGCATATCACGAGCAATCATAGCATCTTCCAAATATTCTGCAAGTTCAGGAGTATCAATAACAATTTGATGATGATTTGTGTGTAAATCTCTATTCATTAAATTGATGTAATAATTATCTGAATTCGGTTGAAAATCGCTTTTAACAAAATTTTTATCATTATCCACATAATCGATAGAGTAAGTATCTAAAGGCGGTAATCCATTATCCTTACAATAATCAGAAGCAAATTTTGTAATAATACTTGAGTCAAGACCACCAGAAAGGAAGGTACATAAAGGAACATCAGAAACAAGTTGTCTAGTAATAGCATCATTCAACAAAAACTTAACCTTTTGACAAGTAGTTCCAAAACTATCAGTATGGTTTTTAGATTTTAATTTCCAATAGCGTTCAATGTGCAAGCCATAATTATTAAAAGTAGCACAATGAGCAGGTTTTAGCTCATAAATATCCTTAAAAACTGTAGTCCCAGGGGTATGAGCTGGACCAATTCCAAATAATTCGCCAATACCTTGATTATCCAGTATTTTTTCAATTCCAGGATACTCGAATAAAGCCTTAATTTCAGAACCAAAAATCAGACTACCATTTTTCATTGTATAAAATAGCGGCTTCACCCCAAAATGGTCACGAGCGATAAAAAGTTCTTTTTTTCTACTATTCCAAATAGCAAAAGCAAAAATTCCATTAAGATGATGAACAACATCATTTCCATAGTGAATATAGGATTTTAATAAAACCTCAGTATCACAATGACCATTAAAAGTAAATCCATTTTCAGACAAAGTTTCTTTCAATTCTTTAGTATTGTAAATTTGACCATTATAAACAATAACATATTCACCATAAGAATACTTTTCTATCATTGGTTGCTTTCCACCGTTCAGGGTCAATAACAATTAGACGTTTATGACCTAAAGCAACATTCTTATCTATGTAATATCCATCTTCATCTGGACCTCTTTTAGCCAGAGTGGAATTCATATTTAATAAGATATTTTTCTTAGAAGAAACATCATTTTTAAAATCAACAAAACCAACAAAACCACACATATATAAACCTCCGATTTTGATAAATGTAGCCAATAAAATATGATGACAATTAAAAAAAGTGCAAATTTTAACAATATTTATTAGCATCTTTAATAGTATATGCAATTTTTTCAAAAAGTTGCTTTTGAAAAAAATATGTGATAAACTAAATATGTAGTAAGAGGAGATGAAATATATGTACTTAAAAAATATAGTAGGACATTTTAAGGTAATAACAAGACACAAATGGGTAGTATTCAAATTATGCTGCAAAGTAGGACAACCTTGGAGAGGTTTAGTTCATGATTTATCAAAATATTCGCCTACAGAATTTTGGGAAGGAGTAAAATATTTTAATGGAAAACATTCACCAATAACAGATGCAAAAAAGGACAAAGGATATTCACAAGCATGGCTACATCACAAGGGTAGAAATAAGCATCATACAGACTATTGGGTAGATTTAAGTGCGCCAGATAAAACTCCAATTATTCCATATCAATATGTGGCAGAAATGTTATGTGATAAATTGGCTGCAGGAATTGTATATAAAGGAAAAGACTGGACAAAAGAATATGAACTAGAATATTGGTTACATGAAAGAGATAAGACTCTTGTTAATGATCAAATTGAAGCATTAATTACTGAATTTTTAACGCAGGTTAGTAAAGATGGAATAGATAAATCATTAACTAAGAAAAATGTAAAAGCATTATATAAGAAATATTGTATAGATTATAACGAAAAAAGTAAAAAAAATGAAGAGATTAAAATTTAAGAAAGAAAATAGTTGACAAAATAAAAAAATACTTGTATAATTTTATAGTACAAAATAAATCGATAAAATTTCAAATAGATATAAACAAATATATCTTTAAGCAAGGGGGGAATAGAAATGGCACAACCAAAAAGAAGATGGTCTAAAGCAAGAACACATGCTAAAAGATCAACATGGAAAAAAGAAGAACCAAAATTTGCTACATGCCCAAATTGTCATGAACCAGTAATGCCACACAGAGTTTGCTCAAACTGTGGATACTATGATGGAAAACAAGTAGTAGCAAAAAAAGAAACTGAAAATGCATAATTAAGTAGCACCTAGGAGTGCTATTTTTTTTACAATTCACTTTTTACAAGGACTGTGAACTGTAATATTTTTTGAAACAAATCTTAAAAAATTTTAGAAATCTGTATACTTTTTTTGATTTATGTGATATTATGTAGAAAATTACAAAAGAAAGAGAGGGAGAAACGTGTTCGAAAAAATATTAAAAAGATCAAGTTGGACAGACATAGTAATATCACTAATATTCGTAGTATTAGGAGTACTATTAGTAGCAAAGCCAGACGCAACAGTAGGAGCTATATCAATAATATTAGGAATCCTATTTATTGCTTTAGGTGTTTTAAAAGTAATAGAATATTACACTACAGAACCTAAAGAAGATTGGCTATTAACAATATCATTAGTATCAGTAATATTTGGAGTAGTAATTTTATTTGCTTCAGACTCAGTTCTAGCATTCTTTAGAGTAATCTTAGGAATTTGGATTATAGTAACAGGAGTTATGGATTTACAAACAATAATGGTTTGGAAACAAGTAAAATCACCATACTGGACTACATCATTAATCTTAACAATATTAATGATATTAGCAGGAATTATTATTTTAATTAATCAACAAATAGTATTAACTGCTGTTGGTATATTAATAATAATCTATGGAATAATGGATATTATTGATAGATTTATCTTTATGAAAAAAATTGATGATTATATGAAAGATTAATAAAAAGAAAGGCTTTCCTAATAAGGATTGTCTTTTTTTTATATTGCCAAGAAAATTTATCTCACAAATTTTTAGACACTAACAAAAATACAGAGAATATGAATTGTAACAATGCCCTCTATATAAAGCAACAAAAAAGTTTTTCAAAACCTTGCAAAAAGTGACAAAATATAATAAAATATATTATGTAAAAAAGCAGAAATTAAAAATAAATTGAAAGGTAGGAATAAACATTGAACACGGAAAACGAAATAAATTTACAAAAAGAATATATAGAAAAATTAAAGAAAATAAATGAAAATAAAAACCTAAAATATAGTATACTAACAATGGGATGCCAATTAAACGAAAACGACTCAGAAAAACTATGTGGAATGTTAGAAGAAATGGGTTATACAAAAACAGAAAATCAAAAAGAAGCGGACTTGGCATTGTTTAACACATGTTGTGTAAGAGAAAATGCAGAAGATAAATTATTTGGTAAATTAGGAGAACTAAAAAAAATAAAAGAAGAACGTGGAACGATTATAGCGATTGGTGGATGCATGATGCAAGAAAAACACATCACAGACAAAATAAAAGAAAGTTATCCATATACAGACATAATATTTGGAACACATACACTACATAAATTTCCACAAGATTTATATGAAGTTATAGAAAACAAAACAAAGCTAGAAGATATATTAGATATAGATGGAAAAGTATATGAAGGATTACCAATAAAAAGAGATAGTAGTATAAAAGCATCTGTAACAATAATGAATGGATGTAACAATTTCTGCAGTTATTGCATAGTCCCATATGTACGTGGAAGAGAAAGAAGTAGAGAACCTAGAGCAATAATTGAAGAAATAAAGGAACTTGCAAAACAAGGATATAAAGAAATTACATTACTAGGTCAAAACGTAAATTCATATTTAAGAGTAGAAAGAGAAAAAGGCATAGAATTTGAAGAATATGAAGGTGTAAATTCATTTGCAACATTACTAAGAGCAGTAAATAAAATAGATGGAATAGAAAGAATAAGATTTGTATCACCACATCCAAAGGATTTTACAGATGATGTTATAAAAGCAATTGCAGAATGTGATAAGGTATGCAAATTAGTACATTTACCACTACAATCTGGAAATACAAAAGTATTAAAAGAGATGAACAGAAAGTATACTAAGGAACAATATTTAAACTTGGTAGAAAAAATGAAAGCAGGAATTCCAAACTTAACACTATCAACAGATATAATTGTTGGTTTTCCAGGTGAGACTGATGAAGAATTTGAAGATACATTAGATGTGGTAGAAAAAGTAAAATTCGAGCAAGTGTATATGTTTATTTATTCAAGAAGAGTTGGAACACCTGGAAATAGAATGGAAAATCAAGTCCCAGAAGAACAAAAGCATGTGAGATTTGATAAATTAAAGGCTTTAGTCGAAAGTCAAATTGCAGAAAATAATAAAAAATATGTTGGAACTACACAAAGAGTTTTAGTTGAGGGTACTAGCAAAAATAATGCGGATATGCTTACTGGTAGAACTGATAGCAACAAAGTTGTTATTTTTGAAGGTGATAAAAACTTAATTGGAAATATGGTTGAACTTAAAATAGTTTCTGAACATATGTGGTATTTGAAAGGTGAAATTATGTGAAAATTATATAATAACCAATAGGAGAAATTTTATGATAAGCAGGGAAGAACTGATAGATGCATTAAATGAATATGATTTTACAGAAGAACAAATAAGTAGAATAGTTAAAAGTAAAACAGTATTAAAAGTTGGGCAAATAGATAAAATTAGAGGAAATCTAAATGTTTTAATTAATAATAATATAGCGCTAGAAAAAATATCTAAATGTATAAGTATTTTGTTTAAAAATGACACTTTTGAAATAGAAAAAATATTTGAAGTATTAGACGCACATAATATATCAAAAGAAATAATAGAAAACGGTTTATTAGTATTAGCACAAGGAAAAGCAAGTGAAATAGAAGAAATATTTAAAGTATTAGACGCACATAATATATCAAAAGAAACAATAGAGAACTGTTTATATGTATTAGCAGTAGGAAAAGCTAAAGAAATAGAAAAAATATTTAAAGTATTAGACGCACATAACATATCAAAAGAAACAATAGAAAACGGTTTATCAGTATTAGCACGCGGAAAAGCAAGTGAAATAGAAAAAATATTTGAAGTGTTAGAAAAACATCAAATATCAAAAGAAACAATAGAAAATTGTTTATCAGTATTGGAAAGAGGAAAAGCAAGTGAAATAGAAGAAATATTTAAAGTATTAGACGCACATAACATATCAAAAGAAACCATAGAGAATTGTTTATATGTATTAGCAGTAGGAAAAGCAAGTGAAATAGAAGAAATATTTAAAGTATTAGACGAACATAACATATCAAAAGAAACAATAGAAAACTGTTTATATGTATTAGCAGTAGGAAAAGCCAAAGAAATAGAAGAAATATTTAAAGTATTAGACTCACATAATATATCAAAAAAAATAATAGAAAACTGTTTATCAGTATTAGCACAAGGAAAAGCCAAAGAAATAGAAGAAATATTCAAAGTATTAGACGCACATAATATATCAAAAGAAACAATAGAAAACTGTTTATATGTATTAGCACGAGGAAATGCCAAAGAAATAGAAGAAATATTTAAAGTATTAGACACACATAACATATCAAGAGAAACAATAGAGAACTGTTTATCAGTATTAGCACAAGGAAAAGCTAAAGAAATAGAAAAAATATTTAAAGTATTAGACGAACATAACATATCAAAAGAAACAATAGAGAACTGTTTATCAGTATTAAAAAAAGGAAAAGCCAAAGAAATAGAAGAAATATTTAAAGTATTAGACGAACATAACATATCAAAAGAAACAATAGAAAACTGTTTATCAGTATTAGCGCTAGGAAAAATACAAGGAAAAGCTAAAGAAATAGAAAAAATATTTGAAGTATTAAATGCACATAATATATCAAAAGAAACAATAGAAAACTGTTTATCAGTATTAGCACAAGGAAAAGCTAAAGAAATAGAAGAAATATTTGAAGTATTAAATGCACATAATATATCAAAAGAAACAATAGAGAACTGTTTATCAGTATTAGCACGAGGAAAAGCCAAAGAAATAGAAAAAATATTTAAAGTATTAGACGCACATAAGATATCAAAAGAAACAATAGAGAACTGTTTATCAGTATTAGCACGAGGAAAAGCTAAAGAAATAGAAGAAATATTAAAAGTGTTAGAAAATCATAAAATATCAAAAGAAACAATAGAAAACTGTTTATCAGTATTAGCACAAGGAAAAGCTAAAGAAATAGAAAAAATATTTAAAGTATTAGACGAACATAACAT